>NZ_JAPPTH010000021.1:0-83072 GCF_027587015.1 Vibrio sp. Makdt | reverse complement strand
CCCAAACAACATCCTCAAAATCGGAGTCCAGCCAAAAGGGACAATCTAATTCGTGATCATAGATACCAATCATTTCATTAGAACTATTAATAAGTTCATCATATGCATTATAATGACTGGCATTAGTTACAAGCTGCTCGTGTTTTATATTGTGTATACTGGTAATTTTACTTAAAATTTTATTGTATTCACGCATTTCTTGATCTCAATATTATTGATGAAATTTCTTTACTTAAGGCATCGTTATACATCCCAATGATGTCATCGCTTACTTTTATCTTCGTTGTGTTATCTATAGAAGATTTAATATGTGTTATCACATAAAGAGATAAAAGCCTCCATTTTTCAAACGTAAGTAGACTAAGGTTTAATTCTTCCGCATCAAGCTCATCTAATTTTAGGATGTATAACATTAACTGTAGTAGTTGCACAGTGATGATGATCTCAAGGTTATTAAATTCAATTTTTTCAATGTCTTCATCACTATCTACGTTAAAGCCATGTTCACTAAAAAATCTATCCACGTCTATGATGCTTCCATCTAAAACTTCCGGAAGGAGAGGGTTATCTTTCATTGCTAAGTATATTACAGTATTCTGAAACACTCTAATATCTCGCTCCTGTACATATCTTTGTAATACATCTGGAAGATAGGCATCTATAAGCTCGCTATATGAAGAAGAATGGCCAAGAGTTTTATGGAATACCCTTAGTGAACTTGTATTAAGGTACTTAAATACGGCGATAGAACTTCGTAAAGATCTAAGACTGACAAATATATCTACTTTTTCATTTTTTGTAACCCACATTCCACTATTTTTACTTATTTTATAATCAAAGCAATCAAATAGGTCATAATAGGAATCATGCTCTCTTCTGACAAAGTTAATTGGTCTGGGTTTTTTGTTAATGCTTCTACAAACTAAGAGTAGTTTCTTCCAATTCGGGTCGCCTATGCTTTTTAGATATTCACGAGAATATCTGGTGTGCTCAATTAGTGCCTCTATACATATTTTAGATAATCTTGTTGTTGGGATTAATTGTGCTGCTTTTTTGCTGCCTTTTCTGTGCTTAAAGGTGCTTATAAGCGAAACACCATTTGACTCTTTGAACCCTGTAAGCCTACCATTTGAATCATATAGATCCCAGTTTTCAAATGATGATGGCACTAATTCGGGGTGTTCTCGTACTAATAGTAAAAGAAAAGGATAGATTGTTTTTAGAGTGGGGATGTTCAGTTCTTCGACAAGCTCTGCCATAGTCATTTCATCGCCTTTACTTACCAAGAATCTACTGTATGATTCAACCCCTTTAAATCCGTAGTTATAGAATGTTGCAATGGTATTATCTAGGTGGTTTTTTCCATAGGGGTAGGTTACCGCACTAATGCCACTACCTAAGTTAGCTCCATGTTTTGGAAGAGGTTTTACTACACCTGAATGCAACGCTTGCTGTATTCTATTATGTTTATTTATGACTTGACGAACCATGTTAATTGAGTGATTTGTAATATGCTTAATATCATCTCTTAGTCTATTTTTGATTATCTCAAAAGCTTCTTTATTAGGGATGTCTAAGGGTATTCCTGATGTGAGCTTAACCATCGTCTCTTTCGTTAACCCCCCACCGCTAGAATGATAGCGTTCTGAATTTTTAAGTCCTTTCAATGTTGGAATGATAATTTTTCTTACTGGTTCTTCGATAAGGTGGGTGTCGATAAATAGATTGCGATACAAACGAACTTTAGATGGGAACTCATTTCTTATAAGGTTGCGTAGTGCATTTGAACTTTTGCTTTTTTTTACACGTAATAGGTCTAAATGCAGTATCATTTCAAATGTTTTTGAAATGTTTTCCGGTGAAATTGACAATATTATGGAATCACTATCGATATAGATGGTTACAATTTGTTGGAGTAACTTCACAATTTGTCTCACTGATGTGTCTGCAAAAACCTTCTTATGTTTCGCAAAATAATTTATGCAGGCACTATGGACGAAATCTACAAACTCTTTATTGGTACTGTCATAAAGGAACGCAAGATGGAGCCGGACTTTTTTCTGATCTAAAGTGGTAGCTTTCCACCCTTCGTAATATTCAACTAGTTCTTCAATTCTGTACTTGTGGTAAATTGAAATGTAAGCATTGAACTTATCCTTAGATAAAGGGAAATCAGTCGTTTTAACCACGCTTATGCCAGTTAGAGCTGCATAAATTCGTCTAGCGTAACCGAGTGACGAATTTTCATCTGTTTTTAATTCTGTTATACAAAAACCCACATAGCACATGATGTGTTCAAGTATTAAATCTGTATCATTTTGCACTTTTAAATTATCAAAAGTCTTATCATGCCCTGTGATGACGTGAAGGAAACAGGCGTAAGTTTTGATGATTGTTTCTGGTACATTCTTGTTGGGGCAATTTTTTTGCATATGATGCAAAATATGCCATCGATAGGCATTATTAATAGCGCAGTAGAGCTTTGGGTAGAAGTTCAGAGATCGTGTTTCAATTGCCATACTACACCTCTATCTCATGTATACATACAGCCTAGAAGTAGTTTTGACAGTTGTCAATTTTACGTGAGGGTTTTTATTTGTTTAAAGTGTTTTAATAAACAGGTATTTATGTTTATTTTGACATAATAGAGATTTAGGAAAACACGTAAACGCTGTCTACAATAGCGTCCGCTTGTTCGATTTTTGAGTCCGCTTCTGCAAGTTCTGTTAGCTCTTCGATCGCTAGAGAGGTATGTAGCGTATCGCCTTTTTCGTCCATTGTTTCAGGAGCAGCAACCGGCAGATCAAAAGTACTGCGGAACTCTTCAATGTCGCGGTAAAGGTGATCGTAGATTTCTTGGTTTAGTTGAGAAAGGTTCATATTCCTATCCATTCTGTTTCGTTAATGGACCATTTTAACAAAGGTAGGAATAGGGTGCTAACGCAAAGTGGAAGAACGCGACTTTTATTCATTGGACCAATGAGGTATTTTGCACACAAATCAATTGATTATTATGTTTTTCTACTCTTTACTCTTGTTTATATTAGAAATATTAATGTTGTCACTCACTTAGGCAGCAGTGGGATATCGTTATGCACCAAGCTAGTGAAAGCGAAATTGTTATACGCCGTTTGTATCAGATTACCAATGACTATCGAAAAGGCTTCGATAGTCAAATCGCTCAGCTGCTCGCTATGGGGCTCGAACGTTTTGATTTGGATATTGGTATCTTGTCAAAAGTGGAAGGTGATACTTACTTGGTCGAGCACTGTGTCACACCTGAAGGCGTTGACCTGAAAAGTGGAGATATGTTCGATTACCGTTCGACTTACTGCGAAATTACATGCAGATCAAACGGTCCGATTTGCATTGAGCATTGTGGCGAACACAACACCTATGCGAGACATCCTGCTTATCAATCCTTCGGCTTAGAGTCTTATATTGGTATCCCTATTTTCGTTGATGAGGAGCTCTACGGCACGCTTAACTTTTCGAGTGGTAATCCTTACTACCGCGAGTTTAAAGAGTTTGATATCGATGTGATGAAGCTGATGGCCTCATGGATTGAAGTAGAGCTTGTTCGCAGGCAGCAAGAGAGAAAACTACAAGAGTTAAACGAAAAACTCGAGTATCAGGCGCTTTATGACCCACTGACGCATTTACCCAACAGACGCTTTTTATTTAAAACGTTAAACGTAGAAGTAAAGCAACTTAAGGGCTCTTTAGGCAAAGGAACGTTAGCGGTGGTTGATATTGATTTCTTTAAGTCAGTAAACGACGGCTATGGTCACCAAATGGGTGATGTTGTCCTGAAGAAAGTGGCCAATGTATTAAGTAGTAATGCTCAGGAAGGGGAGTTTGTTGCACGCTTTGGCGGTGAAGAGTTTGTGATTTGGTATCCCAATATTGCTTCAAACTGTGTCGAGGATAAACTCGCTACTTTGCTAGAAGAAGTCAAAAAAATCACTCTAGATCGAACACCTATCACTATCTCTATTGGCGCTTGCCATTTCGAATTAAGTGCTGGTGAAACACGCAATGAACGAATGTCAGCGTTGGATTCACTGATTAAAGTAGCTGATGAGTGTTTGTATGTTGCCAAAGAAAATGGACGAGATCAGTTTGTGTCTCGTCCATATCATCAGCAAAAAGGCATTTAGTTACTGCTGCAGGGGAATACTAAGTGATTAACTAAACAAGTACGGGAACAATTTACGACGCTCTTCTGGTGTTAACGATTCAACTCGAGCGATGTTGGTATCTGGAATGGCTTCAGGATTCGGGTAATGCTTCAACACCTTTTCCATGCTCGCTTCACGAATCAAATGGTAAACCGGGTATGGTGAACGGTTCGTTAAGTTTTCATCGTCTTCTGGATCCGCTCCACCAAAGCAGTAATCTGGGTGGAAGGTCGCTACTTGATAAACCCCTTCCCAATCTTGCTGTTTGATCAAAGCTTCAATCCAATCAATGAACATGTTGTAGTCGAAGAAGTCCTGTAGCATGTTAGGGACAACCACCAGAGTCGTCTCTAACTCAGCGACTGGCGTGTTATCGAGTTCAACAAAATGCGTCATGATGTCTTCCAGCAGCGCTTCTTCGGTTTTAGCTTCACTCACAAAGATCTTAATCTGCTTATTACGTTGTGGCTTTGCTGCAAATGGGCACAGGTTTAGGCCAATAACAACATCGTCTAACCACTGTTTTACTTGGTCATGGATGGTTTGAAGATCAGTGTTTTGAGTGTTCGACATAACAGGTTCCGAAATGAAATTTTGCGTAGGATATCAGAACGGTTGTTAATCAAAAGCACTAATTGTCTCGAAAATGCTGTTGTTTCTATGCCTCTGCGAGTTTAGATGTCGATACTTGACGTTGTTTCAACTGGTAGACCCAAGCAAATATCGCGACATAGAAGACAGAACCTCCCGCAATCACGCCATTCCAACCAAATAACTGCCAGCAGTATAAGAGTAAAAACCCGCCCAAGCTGCCACCAATATAATAGTGTACGAGGTAGAGCGCGGTTGCTGTTGCTTTGGCGCTTGGCGCTTTTTGACTGACCCAAGAGTAGGCTAGGGTGTGCGAGAAGAAAGCTCCGCCACTTATCAGCAATAATCCTGCTAGCATGAACGGAATGTCATCAATTGCGGAGAGCAGCATTCCTAGCAAGCTGATACACACACCTAACAGGATTCCGTTTAACGGGTCGAAACGGAGCGTCCATTTGTTAGACAGCTTAGAGCTGACGGTACCTGCCAGGTAGCAGAGAAAGATCAGTGATGCTAAGCCAACAGGGACGGAGTGAGGCTCGGATACTAATCTAAAGCCCATTACTGAATACAGGTTCACGAACAGAGCGAAGTTGGCTCCACCAATCAACATAGCAAGCCATAAGGTACGGTTTCTTAAATGCATCACAACTGAGCGATTATGATGAAAGAACAGCCCTTTTTGCGGTTTGAAGTTTTGCTGGTCGGGTAGTCGATAGGCAATGAATAAAGCGCCTAATAGCGAGCCCACCACAAAGATCAGCACGGTAACGTGCCAATCGAAAAAGTCTGTGAGCAAGCCGCCTAGCACACGGCCAAAGATCCCTCCCAATGAGTTAGCAGCAATATAGCCACCAATCGCGACAGCAAAGGCTTTGGGTGTTAACTCTTCGACCATATAGGCGACAGCGACACCAGCAAAAGCTGCGACCGCAATTCCCATGAATGCTCTAGCAATAACGAGTTGTAACAGCGTCGTGGTGAATGCCATGCCTAAACCAATTACTGGAATCGCAAAAAGGCTAAATAGGATGATAGGCTTTCGACCAAATGACTCTGAAGCGATAGCCCACGGTACTAAGCTAATCGATAACCCAAGCGTGGTTGCGGCAAATAGCCAGTTAATTTGGGTTTCCGACACTTGGAAGTGTTCAGCCATGTGCGGCAAAATAGGTTGAAATACGTAAAGGTTGCAGAAAATGATAAATGAACCAATCGCTAATGATTGAGTGATCCGTTTGTATTGAGTACTGCCTTTGTCGAACATTTATCTTGTGCCTATGCGGAATAATTAAGCTGTTTGTGAACAAGTTACCAGTACAAGGTGGATTAAAGAAATATATTAAAAATATCACCTTTATATATTTAATATATCGATATGCTTGAATCAAAACCACTTCGCCATTTTCTCGCGGTTGCACAGTTTGGGAATTTTACCCAAGCGGCCAAAGCCTTACATATCGCTCAACCTGCCTTGAGCATATCCATTAAAAAACTCGAGCAAACACTTGATTTGATTTTGTTCCGACGCGGAGATAAATCGGTCACTTTGACGGAGGAAGGAAAGGTACTGTTTGAGCATGCCAAGCGAATCGCCCAACAGTTTGATGATGCAGAGCTGGCGATGAACGAATTGAAAGGTTTAGAAAAAGGCGAAGTGCGTTTGGGAGCTCCAAGCATGATGGGGAGCTACTTCTTTCCACAAGTCGTGATGGCGTTCAAAAGCCAATACCCTAAACTGAAGTTGACGTTGATTGATGCGGGCACTGCATCGATTCGTGAAATGCTATTGAACGGTGAACTCGACATTGGTGTTATCAATCATGAAAATGTACCGGATGACCTAGAAACTGACCACTTGCTTAGTTCTGAAATGTTAGCCGTTGTCGGCAAAGAACATCCGTTAGCATTACAGCCATCTATTACCTTTGAAGAGTTTTTTGAACAAGAGCTGATCATGTTCAAATCAGGGTATTTCCATCGTGACTTTATTGATGCGACTTGTAAAAAATACGATTTAGATATGACCATCGCCTTCGAGACTAACTTACTGCCCATGATTCTATCCATAGTAAAAAGGGAGTTCGCCATTACCGCACTGCTTAGCTTGGTGACAGAGTATGAAGAAGACGTTGTAGGTGTGCCATTTAGAGAGCCTGTAAAACTTAACCTCTCTTTGGCGTGGCGAAAAGAAGGCTACTTGTCTAAGGCCGACCGAACCTTTATCGACTTCGTCAAACAATATGTGTAACTAGTAACATATTAATCTGCCAAATAATTGGGACTAGTGTCACGTTTTTCATTGCGTTTTGCGACATGGCTCACTGTTAGTTGCACCGATACTAACGGTTTTTAATTTACTTGGTATGCATGCCTGTTAAATAATACTAATACTTTTTGAGTAGGTAGTGAGGGACTATGAAGTGCGCATGCAAGGAACAAATGTTAATACGAGTTCGTCGAACGTTTTTCGATAGAGTGTTGGGAATCAAAGGCCGATATAAGTGCAGTAAGTGCGACACCGTGTTTAAAATTAAAGGCTAGCTGTCCATAATTTGAAACGTTAATTTGCTTGGGAAGTAAGTACGGCGATTATATTATTCTTTGAAAAACGTGTGCTCCACAATATGGTTAACGAGCAGGGGGAAAGAGATACTCACTGCCTTGAAGTTAATCAATTTGGCAACTCTAGCTCCATGAAGTGTAAGTGCAAAGAACGAAGGCTCATTAGAGTCCGCAGAACCACAGTCGACAAAGTCCTTGGTATCAAACAGAAATACAGATGCGCTACATGTAGCGGTTTTCTAAAAGTCAAAGGCTAAAGATTCGTGTCGACAAAGGGATCATTCGATCGATATAAAACAAAGCCCGAGTGTCTAAATTGAGACGCTCGGGCTTTATTGTATGCGGGTAACAGTTCAGAGCACGTTAGGTGTTCTTTGAGTTATACATCTTGTCGAAGTTCTTTTGGTTCCATCCGACCATGATTTGGTCACCGATTTTAAGAACCGGGATAGAACGAGCCCCCATCGCTTGTAATTCTTTACGGCCACGTTGCATCTTGGCATTTGTTAGGCGGTAAACAATCTTCTTAGAGTCCAAATACCGTTGAGCATCTTTACAGTGCGGGCATTTGTCTGCGACGTACAATACAACACGTTTCATTTTTACTTTCTCTTGCTGAGTCTAGCTCTTGATGATTCTTGTTAAAGTGTAACGAATCCTAGGTGATTAGAAAAGTGTGATCAGTTACACTATGCGGCTCAATTTTCGACGTCATAACATTTTGATGTGACGTAACTTGTACGGTCTTTCTGCATGCATCCTTCATTACGCTATATCCAAGGCTATCCAAAGCACATTATCGATCCTGTCACTCAACTTGTTGAGTCAGGTAAATTGGTGCCATGGTTTGAAGCTCGCTACCCAAAGAATCACGAAATAAAAAGCGAGAAAGCCCTGTTTGATTATGCGATTGAGATTAAAAATCGCTATATGAAGAAAACGCCACCCATCAGTAAAGTCATTTATGATGGCAAGATTCACCTAATAAATAATGCACTAGGTTTGCATTCATATGTCGCCAAAAACCACGGCGGTAAGATCAAATCGAAGAATGAGATTCGTATCGCCAGTGTTTTTCGTAATGCTCCTGAGCCTTTGTTGAGAATGCTGGTGGTGCACGAACTGGCGCACATTAAAGAGAAAGACCACGACAAAGCCTTTTACCAACTATGCTGTCACATGGAACCGGAATATCATCAACTTGAGTTAGATGCCCGTTTATTCATGATTTATTTAGATTTAAAGAAGTAGCCCAATGAGCCAATCACAAAATAGAACCACGTTAAGTCTGTCAAAAAACAGTGCTTCTGATAAAAACCGTAACAGTACGGATTCAAAAGTGGCTGGACAGAACAAAGCCAAGCGAGTTCCTGGTAAACCAAGCAATAACAAAGGCGGGAAGGGTAAAGCACCTCTTAAAAAAGGCACTTCTAATAATAACGCACCCAAAAGACCGAATGGTTCGCACAAGCCTTCTAGCTCGAAGCGTTCTGGTGGTGCATCACGCAATAAGAATACCGTAAAGCCAGCAGCGGGTTTACACCCAAGAAACCAACATTCAGGACGTTACGACTTTGATTTATTGGTCGCTGCTTTACCAGAGCTAAAATCACACTTAGTTAAGAATCCAGTAGGCGAAGATACGATCAATTTCTCTGATCCACAGGCGGTTAAACTACTCAATAAGGCGCTACTGGCGCATCACTATGGTGTTAAGCACTGGGATATTCCTGCTGGTTATTTATGTCCGCCAATTCCTGGTCGAGCAGATTACATCCACAGAGTGGCAGACATCCTTAATAGCGATGGTCAAGGTGAAGCATACAACCATCAGTCAGTGAAAGCGCTAGACATCGGTGTTGGTGCTAACTGCATCTACCCAATTATCGGCGCCACGGAATACAAATGGCGTTGCACGGGTAGCGATGTTGACCCTGTGTCAGTGAAAGCAGCGAATTTCATTGCTGAAAGTAACGTTAATTTAAAAGGTAAGATCAAAGCACGTTTGCAAGCGGACTCTGAATCTATCTTTAAGGGTGTGATTAAGGATAATGAGCGTTACGATGTCACTATTTGTAACCCTCCATTCCATAGCTCTCTAGAAGAAGCTGAAAAGGGGTCACAGCGTAAATTAGACAACCTAGCGGCAAACCGAGCTAAGAAAGCAGGCCAAACGTTCAAACCTGAATCGAAAAAAGCTAAGCAAAATAAGCCAACCTTAAATTTTGGTGGCCAAAAAGCAGAGTTATGGTGTCCAGGTGGTGAAGCGGCATTCATCATGAAAATGGCAAGAGAGAGCCAATTGTTTGCAACGCAAGTGCTGTGGTTCACAACGCTGATTTCGAAGAAAGACAACGTCGATATGATTCGTTCAGAGCTAGGCAAGCTGAGAGCGAAACAAGTGAAAGTGGTTGAGATGTCTCAAGGCCAGAAAGTGAGCCGCTTTGTAGCATGGACCTTTATGGACTACGCGCAAAGACAAGAATGGATTGCGCTTAAATAACGGTTCACACTTCAAAACTAATAGGTCTCGTTAACTCTCTTACATAAAAAACGGGCTTGTTGTTCATTCAACAAGCCCGTTTTATATTTTTGTGTGTCTAAGCAGAGATCAATTCATCCAATTTATTTTGGTATTTCATCTCAAGCACGTGGTTCCCAGCTTTCTTTTCCAGATCGACTAAGATTTGAAGCGATGGAATTTGATAGCCATATCGCTGGTGGAACTTAAACAGGCGAAGCCTAGCGTCGTTGTAATCGGCTTCACTCACTTCGATCTTGGATAGCTGCAATATCGACTTTACTCGGTTCGGGTCATGGTCAATGGCGCGGGTAAAGTAGTACTTGGCTTGTTCTGTATTACCTGCCTTAAAAGCACAAAACCCCGCATTCTCATAGCTGGCAGATACTAGATAATAATAGGGCTGATCGATGGCACGGTTAAAGTACTTATCTGCCTGCTCATACTCGCCTTGCTTACACAAAAACGTACCGTAGTTATTCAATACATTCCCGTTTCTCGAATCGAGGCTCAGCGCTTTTCGGTAGGTTGATCTTGCTTCGTCTACTTCGCCCACTTGTTCATAATAATGTGCCATAGAGAGTCGAGCGCGGTAGTAGCTTGGCGCGTGTTTGATAGCAAGCTCTAGGTTTTCACGAGCCCTGACCATATTGCCTTGACCCATGTAACCCAAACCTAATTCAATGCGAGATTCCGACATCGCAATCGGGTCGCTTTCTATTTTCGGTGGTCCCTCTGTTACAGAGACACAGCCAACCAATGAGAGAGATGCAATCAGAGCTGAGAATAGGGGATTTGAAAACAATGACTTGGCAGACATGTGAAGCTCCTTATGAACACCAGACAATCATATGAGATTGATAAACATAAGGTGGTAAATCTATGGTGGAATGCGACCCACTCTCCATAAAAAAACTGCGTACAACTGGCTTGTTTTCATCGTTAAACGAATCAACAGTTTATTGTACGCAGCTTTCTTTTACTGACTAAATAGCGAATAGCTAATCGTCTTTGGTGAAGTTCTCTTCGCTGAAGTGATCCAAATCGTAAGGCGTTTGTTGGTAAACGCAGTAGTTTAGCCAGTTTGAGAACAGTAAGTGACCGTGGCTGCGCCAGCTCGCGACCGGTTTGTTGTCTGGGTTATTGTTCGGGTAGTAGTTGATAGGGATGACTGGCTCCATGCCTTCACCTAAATCACGGATGTATTCATTGTGAAGTGTATGTGCATCGTATTCAGGGTGACCAGTCACAAATACGTTTCGCTTGTCTTTGGTTGATGCTAGATACACACCAGCGACATCTGAAGTTGCAAGCACATCAAGGTCGGTATGCTCTGCTAGATACTCTGGCGAGAAATCCGCATAACGAGAGTGTGGCGCTAAGAAGGTGTCATCAAAACCACGCAGAATAGGGTGGTAAGGGTTGTGAATCTCGTGGTTGTAAACGCCAGACAGCTTCTCTTTACGAGTACGCTTCGGTAAGTCATACAGCAGTTTCAGGCCCGCTTGAGCAGCCCAGCACACATAGAGAGTCGAGGTAACGTGCTTGTTAGCCCACTCCATGATGGTTTTTAGGTGGTCCCAGTAGATAACATCTTCAAACTGAACCAAGCCCAGTGGCGCACCAGTGATGATCAGTCCATCAAAGTTACGGTTTTTGACCATCTCAAATTGACGGTAAAAGTTATCCAAGTGCTCGGTCGGTGTATTTTTACTTGGACGATCATCGATTCGAAGCAGCTCAACATCCACTTGCAACGGGCTATTGGATAGTAGGCGCAAGAATTGAGTCTCGGTTTCAATCTTCTTCGGCATTAGGTTGAGGATCAAGACTCGAAGTGGACGGATTTCCTGTGTCGATGCTCTTGATAGCGGCATAACAAAGATGTTTTCTTCACGAAGAACATCGCTCGCTGGCAATTGGTCTGGAATGCGAATAGGCACAGCTTTCTCCCTAAGCTAGATATGTAGACGTCTATACTTCTAAATCTATAATAGTTTGATACGCTTGTCGATATACAAAATGGATAGTTGTAAATTATTTGTGTTTTTATCAAGAGAGCACTTAGTCGCCTTATGGTTATTGCCTCTGTTTAACAATGCATAGACAATGTACAAGTGTGATTGATTGCTGATATCGGCAGTAATAAGAGCAACACTCTACTATTTACGATAAACTCATGTTTTTGATTTAAGCCGAAAAACATCAATGAAGTTAATACTCATTCGAGGGCTGCCAGGTTCGGGTAAGTCAACAAAAGCAAAAACTTATGACGCCTTGCATGTCGAAGCTGATATGTATTTTGTTAATGAGCAAGGTGAGTACTGTTTTGACCCCAAACAGCTACAACCGGCTCATGAGTGGTGCCAAAACACCGCTGAAAATGGCCTTAAGAAAGGGAAAGATGTCGTTGTATCGAATACCTTCATCAAGCACTGGGAAATGAAGGCTTATCGCCAACTCGCGCTTAAATACAAGGCGGATTTAGTGATTGAAGTTTGCCGAGAGAACTACGGCACTATTCACGACATTGAACCATCAGTGCTCAAGCGCATGGCGAGAGATTGGCAAGAGTAGCTCTACTCTGATGTCACTCTATAGGCTGGGTAACCCCTCGTATTAAACTAACAAAACAATTCCAAGGTAACGATTGAAATGGCAAAACGCTCTGTCGTCGTAGAGATGACTTCTTACGGTATTTACTCCACGTGGGATTCTAAGTCTAAAGACCTACCTAAAATCCAAGAGTTTACCACCACCGTTGACGCTGAAATCGACGTCGAGTTTGGCTATATCTTGAATATCAAAAAAGCCAAAGGCGAAAAGATTCGTTACTGCATTTATCACCCGGATATCACAACCGACAAAGGCGAAGTGCTTGAGCCGTTCGATGGTGAAGAGTACGTCGGCAATAACGATTGGGATTTCTACCTAGGCGACACCATTTGGGCACCAGTCTCAAACAAGATCGGTAAATGGCGCATGACGGTCGAACTCAAAGGCAACATCATCGCAGACAAGACATTCGACCTAGTAGCAAAAGACGAAGGCCAGTTCTGGAAGCGCAGGGGGTTCTAGCCTCGAACTTCTAGACAAATTTGAACAATAAAAAAGCCGAGTCTTATAGAACTCGGCTTTTTGACATTAGCTAGGTGACATTCTCTATCTAGCTTAGAAGTAAGATTATTGTGTTACGTAAGCCACAACAAACTCAGTGATAGCAACCATGTCTTTCACTGCAATGTACTCTTCTGTGGTGTGTACTTTCGCCATACCAGTAGATAGGTTAACCGTAGTTAGACCTTTCGCATTGAAGTTGTTTGCATCGCTACCGCCGCCAGTGCGTTTAGTGTTTGCAGTTACACCTAGCTTCTCAAACGCTGATTTGATAGAAAGAATGTGCGGATGATCGTCTGCAATAACGAATGCATCGTAAGCACGAGTTGATTCGATTTCTACCTCAGCACCGAATTGCTTCGCGCTTTCTTCGAATGTCGAGATCATGTGTTCAACTTGAGCAGTTAGCTTTTCGCCGTTAAGAGAGCGCGCTTCCGCAACCACTTTTAGTTCTGGCATTACGATGTTAGTCGCTTGACCGCCTTCAACAATACCCACGTTCGCAGTTGTTTCTTCATCGATGCGAAGTAGGTTCATCTTAGTGATTGCGTCTGCTGCTACTTGAATTGCACTGATGCCTTCTTCTGGTGCTAGACCAGCGTGAGCAGGGCGACCTTTGATCGTAGCAACGATCTTTTGTTGGCCTGGTGCTGCGTTTACGATAGTGCCAATTGGACCGCCTGTATCAAGAACGATAGCGTGCTCAGATTGAATGTAAGACATATCGAAGTTCAAAGAACCGAATAAACCGCCTTCTTCGAACACTGTGAATGCAATTTCAATTGTTTTGTGTGCCTGACCTTCAGCTTGAATGCAGCGAACGGCTTCCATGATAGCCGCAATGCCAGACTTATCGTCGCCACCAAGGATCGTGTTGCCCTTTGAACGGATGATGCCATCTTCGATGATTGGCTCAATGCCGATACCCGGTGTTACTGTGTCCATGTGGCAGCTGAGTACCGTGCTACCCGGTAGGGTGCCGTCTAAACGCGCGTAGATGTTGAAGCCATTGGATACTTCTTCAGGAACTGCCAGTTTGTGAACGTCAAAACCTAGTTCGCCTAACTGCTCAGCGAGTGCTTCTGCAATTGCCTTTTCGTTGCGTGATTCACTATCGATTTTCACAAGATCACAGAAATGGTCGACTAGACGTTGTTCATTAATTTGGGTCATTGTTAATTCTCATTATGTTTCCGCTCTTTCCTTAGAAGTCACGGCTATAGGAACAGGAAAATCACTATAACGCCTTTTTGTAGGATGATTGCCTGAGTTAAATCAAGAAAACCGCCTGATTATTCCAGATTATGAGAAAAACAAGATCCAGTTCTATAAGTTGACAACATTTTAATCTGTATATTGCTCGGGTATACTGCGAACCGGAATTAACTATGCAGAAAGTAAGAAAACTGCGCAAATAGTAAGAGAACTATGCGACTGATAATGGCACTTATAAATGAATAAAAACAATGTATTAGGGTCATTCCTGCTTGTTGTTACAATGAGTGCTGTTCTAGGCTTCTTTCTGCTGTATCCAATCAACGATGTGGATTTGACTAACACTCAAGTCAACGAACCCGCTGTTTACACCCCAGAAAAAGAACTTTCTAAAACAGAATATGGAAAAAAGCTAATTCATATTCTCGATTTGTCTCGAAGCGATCCCCTATTCGCTGATAAAGCGCTGGCTCAACTACCTCGGCTGCATCCAACAAGAGACTTGGCCATCTACAAAGCGTACCGTCTTATGATATTGACGAACGTGGCGCAACATCAGCAAGACACTAAAGCCGTGATGGGATATTTAGACGAGATCAACAACCTTGCTGAACAAGAAGGTATGTTGTGGTTGAAATCGCAGTCATTGGTTGAATCTGCAATTGAATATCTTAAAGAGGGCGACCTTGCAGCATCTGAAATTCAGATTCGTTCCGCTATCGGGATTGCAGAGTCGATTCGTTACGATGAGCTATTGGTCAAAGCTTACAACACGGCGGGTGCAATTAATAATGTGCGTAATGACCTTCAAGATGCGCAGTATTTCTTCCATAAAGGCTTACAACTAGGGAAGAAGTACCCAAAGCATATTTATAACAGCAAGCTCATGTCGAACATGGCTTTGCTTTACATCTACTTAGAAGATTGGCCGAAAGCACTAGGCATTCTAGAAAAAGCCAAAAAGCTCTATTTTGACAGTGGTCTATTTGAAGATGAAGCTATTGGCATCCTTTATATCAACGAATCGTTCAGTTACTTAAGTAGTGGTGATTTAATCAACGGTCGTATTGCTTATGAAAAGGCAGAAGCGCTCAACAGCGATAAAGTGAGCAATCGATATAAAATACTCGTACTAAGAGCGTACAGTGAAGTGCTGCTTGCGGAAGGAAACTTAAACGCAGCACTTACCGTTGCCAACCAGTGCCTTGCTTCAACCGGTATTGAAAAATACACGCTACAGAACGGTCAGTGTTATCTGAATCGCGCCTTGGCAAAAATAGGCCTCAACCAAGACGAAGCGATATTGGATGACCTAAAGCGTGCTTTTGCCATGTTTGAGTTAGTCGGCAGTCGTAGTTGGAAAGTCCTAGCACTGAGAACGCTTGGAGAATACTACGAATCTAAGGGCGATCTAGAAACGGCATTGGATTACTTCAAGCAGTATTACCATGGCAATAAAGCGCTGCTTTTTGATAAACGACAGAGTGACATTTTCTTGTTAGAACAAGATTTTGCAACTGCGACTCTGGCTCAAGAGAATGAATTACTCAATACCGAAAAAGACCTCAACGAGCTATTGCTCGAAAAACAGCAACTAAGAAATCGTATTGTGGTGGCGTTAGGTATCATGGTGGGTATCAGTGCGGTTTTATTAATGGTGAGACTGAGAACAATCCAAAGAACGAACGATGCGCTGCTAGCTCAATCTACCACGTGTGAACTCACAGGTTTGTACAACAGACGCTATTTAGAAAAGCTGCTGACGAGCTCTACGCCATTTAACGGTAACTCATTTGGCACCAGCTTAGCTATCTTGGACTTAGACTATTTTAAGCAAGTAAACGACACTCATGGACATGATGTCGGTGACCAAGTGCTGGTGGAAGTGGCGAGACGCATCCAGCAACACCTATTCTCAAATGATGTGGTTGCTCGTTGGGGAGGAGAAGAATTTGTGTTGTTGCTATCTGGCTCTCTGGCCCCACAGCAGCAGTTAGACATCATTCGCTTGGCGATTGCACAAACCCCGATCGATACGCCGTCGGGGCCTTTAGACATCACGACTTCAATTGGCGCTTCGGTGAGTATTGCGAATGATCAGCTCAATCGCGATACCTATAAAAAGCACCTTAAAGTCGCCGATGATGCGCTGTACCAAGCAAAAGAATCTGGTCGAAACAGAGTGGTTTGTGTAGCAAGTGCGAAGTAATGGGCTTTTCTCTATGTCCTATCATGTATGGCAATATGTACAAGGCTAACGCCCAATAAACGCTCGACTTGCTTGTTCGCTTGTGTTCCTACATGAGAAGTAACCACCTTAACGAGGTTATCCATCAAGCGTTGAGAGAAAGAGCAATGTTCAGAACGGATAACCGAGTGGTGAAATACCAATTTGAGAATCGCGGTAAACTCACTGTTCAGAAGTGCTCTCTGCCATGAACGTTCCAATGCTTCGCTTCCTTCATTTATCACTAAACGATCAATCAAGAGTTTTAAGAATCGTCCTTCCAGGGCGATCAGAAAGTCAGTCTTCTTGGGGAAGTGGTGGCTAATCCCTGTTCTGGATATCTGCGTCGCTTGGCTGAGCGTGGTATAAGACATATTTTGATATCCGACTGTGAGTAATTGGTGACAGCTGGTATCGAGGATGAGTTGGATAGTTCGACAGGTGTCGACCTTACTGCGCTTAGCCATTCTATGAGAGCCTTTAACTGGAAATCAAAGTAAAGCATACCTCTATATAAAATATCATTCCATATATTGGACTGCTCAATAGTGGAAAACTTAGATTTAAATTTTGTACTCATCTCATAATTTTATATTTATAGCCTTCAGGTCGATTAAGTTTGGTATAAGCTGTTGGCTTTTACAAAATGGCTGGGTAGTCAGTAAACGCAAGATAAACAAAAGCCACTCTGATCTTGATTAGATAGAATGGCTTTAAGTGTCGTTATCGCTGATACAAAAATGTGAAAGAGAGGTGTGGGGTGATTAGCGTCTTTAGCTATGTAACTGGGTTATGTTATTTGGGTATGTTATTTAGGTGGGTTACTTCGCTATACCTTGTAGCATCTCAACCAGCTCGCCTTCAGTGCTTGGCTCTTTAGCAAGTTCGATTACTGCTGAAGCTCCACCTTTGAGCATATAGGCTTGAGTCCCGCAGTGATCATAGTGGAACCATTTACCATCTACACATACGTCGGTATAACATCTTGGGTCTTGTTTGAGTTCCATATCAATTTCCTTATTAACATTTGGCTAACGTTTTTTAGGCTAATTGATCACAAAATACTAGGAATTGATCTAGATCAATTCAGGGCTTGAATCGTAGAAGAATATTCAAATTGTTGAGCTGTGTCGAGGCGCTAAAATTCACAATCAAGCACTTAGCTAGCTGAGATCATTAAAAGCACGTGATTACCATTAACAACTGATTCTGTTTTTCTTGCCTGTTTGTTGTTTTCTACTTACGCTACAAACTCTCTATATCTCCGTATTCCCTTAACTGTACTTAGAAATGACCAATATATTTATCGTTGTAGTGGTGCTTGTTGTCTTCTTTTACTTCATCCAGAAGTACGTATTTAAACATGACGACACCAAAGACCACGCGTATCAAAAGAGAGGCGCGTTGCTCAACATGCAACAAGCCGCGTTTTATAATGCGCTGACCACGGCGGTTGGCACTCACGGCGTCGTGTTTGCCAAAGTGAACATGTCGAATGTGTTGGCGCCTGCGAAAACGAATACCAAGAAGAACTGGTTTATCGCGAATAATAAGATCTCTCGTAGCTATTTTGACTTTGTGGTGTGCGACCCAAGAACGCTGGAGCCACGCGTGATCATCGAACTTGATAATGGCAAAGAGCTAAATAAGGGCAAAGTTGACCGAGAGAAACTGCTAATTCATGTATGTAAGTCTGCTGGCTTACCGCTTATTGGCGCTTCCGTTAAGCACAGTTATCAAGTGAGCCGTTTGAAGAGACTGCTCGCGACACACATCGATCTGATCGAGCCTGACAAAGAGGTTCGATTCTGTAAGAAGTGCGGTAGCCCGATGATCATCAAGCTGGCTAGCCAAGGTGACTACAAAGGACGACGTTTCTTCACTTGTAGCCGTCAACCAAACTGTACTTATACCGAAAACTACAATGTTGTGTTCGATGTAGAAGAAGAGTAACAAAGAGTAGGGCACAGGTTCAGTGTGACCTAACTCAAGTTTATTTCGGTTTCACGTCTAAAAAATCAACGTATTGATGCGAATAAGAGCAAACGGTTGATTCAAGTGCAATTTCCACTTGCGCCACAATACATCAGTCGTTAATATCTTCCTCGTTCTTAAGGAATGGGTCCGTAGCTCAGTTGGTTAGAGTACTACCTTGACATGGTAGGGGTCGGCGATTCGAGTTCGCCCGGACCCACCATTCCTTCTGTTACTTTTTGTCAAAGTAGCGGCTTTTGATTTAGTCACAATCGTCATAAAGAAGATTAAGAACATTGTGCGTCCGTAGCTCAGTTGGTTAGAGTACCGCCTTGACATGGCGGGGGTCGGTGATTCGAGTTCACTCGGACGCACCATTATTCGTTCTTAGGAACAAGCAAAAAAGCCCACCTAGTGTGGGCTTTTTTGTGTCTGAAATTCGCCAATTTACCCAGGCCTAGTTCTACTTAACGCTCGTCTTACCTACATAAACAGTTCTTAGATTTGCTTTAATGCCACATCTGTTGCTTCAAGTCTGCAAGTCACACCCTCAAGTGCCAGCGGGCGTCAACGTGGCGAGAACGCTTCTCTGTGGTTTAGCATCGCTAAGCGCCTCAACTTAGTTTTAACCTGCTAACTTCTCGCATAAATAAGCCATAGTGAGCTCATTACCTACGTGTTGAATACGTGTTATCTAACGCTATCCACGTTTTAATACCCAAAAAATTACTTATAAACATTGGAGATTATTAAACGTGATTAAGCTGTTTATATCGATCAAGCCGAAGCAATGAAAGGTAATAAACAAAGTTAGTTTATACGTAATGAGCTATACAATAAAAAAATGTGGGATTTCAATTTATATTTATTTTCTATGGTTTTTTTCGGTTCTATATCAAGAACTATGCGAATGTTAAGTATTTCGCCAAGGGCGCTCTACTCACCAGATATGACTATCAGTATTTAAGAGAGCGTTATTGAGCTAAATCCGCAATAAATGTTTGTTGGTAGCGAGTGCTGGATTTGAGCTCTTTTTTGATCCATTGGTTAAACAAGCTAAAGTCAGAATGTATTTGCCAGAAAAGGGAAGCAATAACTCGTTTACCAAAAAAATCAGGGTGGTCGGTAATAACCTTAAGTTTGTCATCTTTTACATGACTATCGATTAAAAAACTGGGTAAAAAAGCAATGCCTTTTTGAGCCTTACATAAATCGATGATGGTATCTAAATCATCTAGCCGCCAAAGGTTATATGCTGCAATAGTCGATAAGTTAAGCAGTTCTTCACATCCATCCATTAATAGCACTCGCTGAGATGGAGCGTGAGACTTTATAGGGCCCAAATCTTTATGAGCCACCCACCAGCAGTTAACGTGAAATAACTCTTCTACGTTGAAGTCATAACTTGTCTTGTGGTAGGGGTTACCTAATGCTAAATCTATCTTACCTTCATTGATATAGTTACCTAAAACGAAACTGGGTTTGGTGACGACCAATAAGTCCACGTTTGGGAATGCTTCTGAAAATGCCAGTAATGTCCTCTTTACATTTTTATCAAAAACCAATGGATCGATACCTACTCGGTAAACGATTTGGTCTGAAATATTCATTTGTTGAGCAACGGTCACCAAGTCCCGATATTTCGACACCACAGGTAAAGATAATTGGAAGAGGCGTTCTCCTTTTTCTGTTAACCAAACTTTAGAGTGTTCTCTATTAAATACATTGAAACCTAAATCTGACTCTAGATTTTGTACAGCTGTACTAACTGTCGATTGTGATTTTCCAAGTTTGCGAGCAGCAGAGCTAAATGAACCTTCTTCAACTACTGCTATGAACGAAACAATATTTTCGAAATGTAGTTTCATGATTCCACTAACCTTTTGACACAAAGAAATTATAATTTTTATGGTTTTCTGATTCGAAGAACAATAGCGTGATGATCTTCGTATTTCAACAATTTTTATAATGAATAATAATGCCTGATAAATTATTAAGTTGTTTATATCTAAAGGTTATATAAGAGCGATATAACTAAAAATATTGAGCTGAGTCTTACTTTTTCAAGTTTATAAAATAAATTAAATATTGATCTTTGGAACTGATTTCATATGTAACTTGTTGTTACATATGGATTTGTTTTCATAGTTGGTGTAGTAGAGTATTTTATTTTGATCATTTTTTGTTCTGCTTATTGATAAAGTCGATAGGGGTTATTTTCCTTACCTTTGACCTGCTAATTATAATGGCGACGAATTTTCAACAGCCCTTATAGGAATAAATAATGATTACTAAGCTATACGTGAAAACAACCATGTTTTTATCTCAATTCAAGAACGATGAGCGCGGCGTAACTGCGATTGAATATGGTCTAATTGCTGTGGCAATGGCTGTATTAGTAACGACAGCAGTGGGTGCAGACGGTTTCATTGGCAAGCTTGAAGGTGCATTCGAGCAAGTTGCTACCGCTATTGATACTGCGAGCAGCTAACATTAAGCCTTATTGGCTAGTGTAGATGATATCGAAAGATATTTGTGCCAGACCTATGTTTTGCATCGGTCTGGCTTAGTTAATTTATGATGTTAAATAAGATTAATTCTCACCAAGTTTAGGCGGTATTCCCTATTTTTAGTCATGAATTGTATTTAGTGACTTTGGCAGTATTGAGTTTATACGTGTCGGCCACTGATTTTCTCTATCGTAAGATACAAAATTACGCCTTGTGCCTATTACTCTTCTTGCAGTGTTTTTTATCTCCGCTAGATATTCAAATTATGAGTTTTTTACTGATGTTAGGTATCGGACTTATTCTTTATAAACTGATTTGGATTGGGGCGGGTGATATTAAATACGTCGTTATTTTGTCGCTTACCATCCCTGTTAATGACTTATTATTGGCGTTTATTCTGACGGCTTTTTCTGGTGGTATTTTAGCTATCTCTTATCTAGTGGGTAAAAAGTTAATAAGCAATAAAGTTGGTTTTCAAGAGGGTATTCCATATGGGATCGCTATTAGCATCGGCTTTTACTTAGCAATTTTAACTCAATCTACGCCATATATATAATCCTCAAAATATGAGCACATTATGAGATCACGACTGGTATTACTTGTCGCCATTGCTGCCTTAATCATCGGCGCACTAGGCGTTATCGATCTGTTCAAAAGTGAACCTAAACCAACAACAACTGATGAAGTGGTCGCTGAAAAAAGCGAAAAGCATGTTGGGGTTTGGATTAGCACCGAAAGCTTTGAAAAAGGGCATGCAATCAATGCACAAGGTGTCGTTAAACAGCAATTGCCTCTCAGTGAAGCATTGACGCTTGGTGTTAGAGAAGATGCTCAGATCAGCTTTTCACCTTCCATTCTATTAAATCGAAATCTTAAAGCTGGCGATGTTGTATTGCCTGAATATCAAGTGAGCCCGGGTAAGCCTGGCTACATTGACCTTCTTGTTACAGAGGGCATGACGTTATACCCACTCAAGGTCAGCGATAAAAATCTGATTAATGATTACATCCGACCGGGTTCGTTTATCGATGTACTTACGGTGAGTTCACCTAACGCCAATTTGGCTGGCAACATCGATAAGCCAAAGCGCTTTAGGGGAGTGAAGGCGTCGATGTTTTTGAAACACGTCAAGGTACTCAATATCGGAAATGATGACACGGGTGACAGTTCTATTACCGCTCGCTCTCCGAGTAAAGAAGATGGACTGACAACCGTTGTTATTGAAGTGAGCCCGGATGAACTACCAAAACTCGCGCTTGCGCAACGAACCATGCATATCGAAATCTATCGCAGTCAACACTATTTGCAGCCGGAGTTCGCCGAGGTACGCAATATCATCGATAACTATACAGGCATTGTTGAGTTACGTGGTAACGAGAACAACCCAAGAGAGGCTTTGTGATGATAATTACCCATCGAGTTAAACGAGCACTGTTTGGTTCTATTCTAGTAACGCTGGTTGGCTTACTTTCTACAACAAACACTTTTGCTGCTGATCGTTCTATCACGCTCAATGATGGTCAGCACATCCAATTTAAAAGCCCAATCGGTCAAGTGTTCATTAACAACCCAAGTATCGTTGACTACAAGATAATCAATGACAATACCCTTGTAGTATTTGCCAATAGCGTGGGTCAATCGCGTTTGATTGTCTACGGCGTTGATGACGATGTACTGCTATCAGACCGTATTATTGTTGACCTGAACTTAACAGACATCAGGCGACAACTCAAATTCCATTTCCCTGATGCCAAGGTCAAGGTGCAGTCAGTGGGAGAGCAAGTCGCAGTGAGTGGCGTTGTTGACTCAGAAGCAACGCGTGACGACATCTACCGCTTGGTCGCGACGCTGCTAGGTCGAGAAAAAACGGAGAAATGGGACAAAACGCAAAAGCTAGAGTTTAAATCTGATAGTTCAGACTATGAAGAACCGGAAAGCATGGTGTTTGCCCGCAATATGACGTGGGAAGGGATCATTGAACGGATTGAAGTCGCGACGACTCAGCAGGTGAATGTCAAGATATCGGTCGCTCAAGTAACCGAATCGTTTGGGCAAACCGTTGGTGTTGATTGGAGCACCGTTGGCTCAAGCGTGGGTGAGTTTGTTTTCGACCAATTTGATGCGGCTAACCTCAGTACCTTAATCACGGCGTTAGGTAACGACCAAATCGCAGAGGTTCTCGCAGAGCCAAACTTGACGGTCTTGTCTGGCGAGTCTGCAAGCTTTCTCGTTGGCGGTGAAGTACCGGTTATCGTCTCTACAAGCAGTAACGTAAACATTTCATTTAAAGAGTTCGGTATCAAGCTGGATCTGACGGCCAAAGTGTTGAGCCAAGACAAAATCCGTATGCAACTGGCGCCCGAAGTGAGTGAGGTTGAGGGTTACGTAGAAGCCGCCGGTATAAAAGTACCGCAATTGGCCTCTCGACGTGCCATGACAACCGTGGAGCTGGCCGATGGAGATAGCTTTGTTCTCGGTGGTTTGATGAGCAGCGCTGACTTGGAAAAAATGCAGAAGATCCCTTTTGTTGGCGATATTCCAGTTCTTGGTGCCGCATTTAGAAAAGCAACCACTGAAAGAAAACGCACCGAATTGATCATTGTAGCCACCGTAAACCTAGTGGAGCCGATGAAGCCGAAAGATATTCAACTGCCATATATCAAGAAAACATCGACGTTGGCGCGTTGGCTGAACATCAAATGGGATGGTAAAGAGGTGACGTCTTCTGATGCAACGATTCGTCTGCTGTCGCAAGGAGGATTTATCCAATGAAGAAACTAGGATTGATGGCGTTGTTCGCGATTTCACTATTCGGCTGTGCTTCTGAACAATATTTTGTCGGTCATGGTTCTGAAGCCCTGGTATACAAAGAGCATCACAGCTTTAAGTTCGAGATTAAAAGCCGTGCAGAAACCACCAAGCAACTCGACGTTTTAATACATAAGATTGAGTCGATGGATAAAGAAGCGACCTACTTGGTGGATTATAAGTCGGCCGTTGACAAGAAGATGTTGCAGGGGATATTTGAACAGTACCCATCACACATCATCGCCCCACAGAGAGTGGTTTATCGACATGCCCAGTTATTACCAACTGATCTAAATATCCAAGTGACGTTAACGGGATTGAAGAGCCAAGAATGTACACCAGCACAGATTCATGTTCGTGCAAGGCAGTCCGATTGTTTTGTTGAATCGATGAGATTGAAGCAAGTCGCGTACAAGTCGAGATTGGTAGGAGAACAATAATGTTTGATCTAACGAAAGCATTAACAACGAAGGCCAAGCCAGTTCAAGCAACCTCGACAGGTGTCGCTGGATGTACGTTGTTTTACCAATCACAAGAGTGTTTAAACCTGGTTCAGGAAGTGTTTCGCTTTGAAGGTTGGAATGATCCTGCGTGTGTGAAAGCGACAGCGGGCATAACCAAAATCACCGAGCAACAAAGTAGTCATATCGTGATTCTAGAGCTTAATGAGTCGAGTAATGTGGTGGAAGATGCGAAAGCTTTTGCCAGCAAACTGCCGACTCATAAAGGCGTGGTCGTGATTGGCAAAGAAGATGCCATTTCAACGCTTCGTTCTCTCAAAGACATGGGTTTCTATTATGTGTTCTGGCCTGTGAATAAGCAGGAGTTCGCAGATTTCTTAACGCACGTAAGCAAGAACCTAAAAACCTTCTCTGGTGTCAGTCAGAAACGTAAGGCAAAGCGTGTTGCCATCGTTGGCGCAAAAGGCGGCGTGGGCACGTCGTTTATCTCTACTGAGCTTGGGTCACTGTTGTCGACACAAGGCTCAGACACCATTCTTGTCGATCATCAATATGCTGACACCAACATTGATGTGTTGCTGGGTTTAAAAGACTTTAAGCCACGAACCATTGATGAGTTTACCGCGCCACTGCATGAAATGGATGAAGAGGGGGCATTGAGTTACCTCACTAACGCTCGTAAGAACCTGCGTTTGCTCGCCATTGACGGTGATATGAGCCAAAACGACGTGCTTAATTACAACCAAACCTTGTGTGAGTTGTTGGCAAGAAACACTAACTTCATCATCGAAGACTTTTCTGGCGCGGTGGACTTCAAAGTTGAACCACAACTCTTGGTAGAAAACTTTGATGTGGTCGTGTTGGTGTTCGACGCGTCGGTGTCATCAGTGAGAAGTGCGAAGCGACTGTTTGAAAAGATAGCGAGCTTACAGCTCACGTTATCATCGCGTACGCGCGTCATCATGGTTGCCAACTACCATCGCCCGCAAGGCGCTTATGTGTTGCAGAAACCCGATCTAGCGAAGTATCTCGGAGCAAATGTTGATCTAGAGGTCGACTATTGTAAGTCGTTGGCGCACATCATTATCGATGGAAAGCGAGCCCATAAACACGACCGTCATGTGAGTCGTTCTATGGAACAGTTGGTCAAGCTGATTAATGGACAGCCGATTGACCAAAAAGCGATGAATTCTTGGTTAAAGAAGGTGCGTGTTAAATGAGTTCAAACAAAGACTTATATCTCGCTTTTCGTGGTCAAATCTTTGAGGCGTTAGATGCGGAAGCGGTTCAGAAAATGAGCCGCAAAGACCTCGAATCACAGATCCAAGCCGCGGTTGATTTGCTGGCAAACAGTTACCAAAGACCCATCACATCGATGATGAAGTCTGGTTTGGTGAAAAGTTTAATCGATGAGCTGTTTGGTCTTGGTCCACTTCAGCCTTTGGTCGAAGATCAGTCTATCTCCGATATTATGGTGAACGGGCCAAATAACATCTTTTTCGAACGACATGGCAAGGTCAAAAAATCTGAAGTCTCGTTTGTGAATGAAGAGCAGCTATTGGCGATTGCTAAGCGTATTGCCTCGCGTGTTGGACGACGTGTCGATGAGCTTTCTCCTACGGTCGATGCAAGGCTAGAAGATGGCAGCCGTGTGAACATTGTGATCCCACCGATTGCATTAGACGGTACCTCAATCTCCATTCGTAAGTTCAGAGAGCAGAACATCGGATTTGAAGACCTGATCGGCTTCGGTTCGATGTCTCCAGACATGGCGAGAGTACTGATGATTGCTTCTCGCTGCCGTATCAATGTTTTGATCTCTGGCGGTACGGGTTCAGGTAAAACTACGCTACTCAACGCGCTCTCTCAATACATTGCGGAAGATGAGCGAATTGTCACTATAGAAGATGCGGCAGAACTGCGCTTGCAACAGCCTAACTTAGTTCGACTTGAAACGAGAACTTCGAGTGTTGAGCAAACAGGAGCGGTCACTCAGCGAGACTTGGTGATTAACGCACTGCGTATGCGCCCTGATCGAATCATCCTTGGTGAGTGTCGTGGCTCTGAGGCGTTTGAAATGTTGCAAGCGATGAACACGGGGCATGATGGCTCTATGTCTACGCTCCACGCGAATACCCCAAGAGATGCGATTGCCCGTGTTGAGTCTATGGTGATGATGGCGAACTTAAATCAGCCGCTGGATGCGATTCGAAGAACGATCGTGAGTGCTGTGCAGATGATAGTTCAAGTAAACAGGCTGCGTGATGGCTCTCGTAAGATTACTAGTATCTCGGAAATCGTTGGCTTAGAGGGCGATAGCGTGGTGATGGAGGAGATCTACCGCTTCCGTTACGACGATGCTCACTATGGCGAAAACGTGAAAGGGGAGTTTGTCACTAACGGCATTATGCAGCGATCTGAGCTTGTGAAAAAAGCGCAATTCTTTGGGCTCTATGAAGAGCTTATCGCATCCTTTAAGGGGGCATAACATGCTGTGGATTTCGTTGATCCTATTCGCTTTTGTGCTGCTTTTGATTCGGGATTCAAAGGTAAAAAAGGTCAATCAATTCTTCAATATTGAAGAAGCGGAAGCGGAAAACTTTAACGCTATTAACGTGAAATCATTGGTTCGTAAACAGAGCTGGCACACGTTCAAAGAGTCTATTTCACCGACCTTGATGGTGTTGGGTCCGCGTTCTACCTTGTACATCGCGTTATACATTACGGGCAGTTTAATTGCCTCGTGGTACATCGTGATTGACCTGCTTTCGATGACAAACTCCTGGTGGGTACCTGTGTTGGCTTCGATTTTTTCCTTTTTCGGTTACCGCTTCTTGGTGACCAGAAGGCGTCGAGATTTCGAGAATACCTTCCCAGATGCGTTGAACATTCTGATGAGTGCCGTGACGGCGGGTGACAGTTTGATGCAAGCCATTAGTTATGTTGGTGAAGTGATGGACAACCCTATCGGGCGTGAATTTAAGCTGATGGGCGACCGATTGAAATTAGGTGAATCGCCAGAAGTGGTGCTTAAGCGATCGTGCAAAAACTACCCGTATCCAGAGTTTTTGTTCTTCACCGTGACGCTTAGAGCCAATATTGCGCGCGGTGGGCAGCTCAAAGGTGTGTTAGCTCGATTGATTCGTGTACTAGTGGATTCCAGAACGTTAGAAAAAAAGAAGATGGCGATGACTTCGGAAGCGAGGATCTCCGCCAAGATTGTTGCCGCTATACCTTTGGTTTTTATGATAATTCTGAATTATGTAAACCCCGACAATGTCAATTATGTCCTGTATGACGAATCAGGTCGTGTGGTGTTGTTTTACGTACTTGGCAGTGAGCTTTTCGGCTTGTTCATCGTTTGGCTATTAGTAAGAGGTGTACGAGCATGATGATACTAGCTTCGCTTATCGTTCTGTTTTTTTCGCTGCTCTTTTTGATTATTGAGTCGGTGCGTGCCGATCAAAGGCAAAAGAAGGTTGCTGCGTATATTGGGGGGGATGCCATTAAACCACCTTCGCGCATGAACCGCTTCTTTGTTCGATTTGGTAAGGAGCATAGACATGAACTTGAACAGAAATTAATAGAAGCAGGTTATTACAACACCGAATGGGCCAAGTTTTACTTTCCAGCCAAGGTGTTGGTGTTAGGCCTTGTTTCAGGTTTGGTTCTGTTAGGGGACATGACATCGACCAACAAATTGCTGGTGGTGATTGTCTCTCTAATTGCGGTGATTGTTGTTCCGGATACCTTGCTACAAATGCGACGCAAGATGTTGATCAGCAAAACCTCAGCACAGCTCCCTTATTTACTCGACATGATGTCGGTATGTGTACAAACCGGTATGACAATAGAGGCATCTTTAGTGTACTTGGGTAAAGAGCTGGCCGAGTTTGATTCCGACCTTTGCTACCAAATTAAGCGTACCTCTGATTCTGCCAAGATACATGGTGTAGAGAAGGCATTGAACGATTTGACTGAGCGTATTCCAACTCCCGCCGTTCGAAGCTTTGTTCTGACGATTATTCAGAACTTGCAATACGGTACTTCTGTCGCGCAAACACTCAGTGACCTTGCTGAGGATATGCGAAAAGTTCAAATCCTCACGGTTGAAGAAAAGGTAGGTAAGCTCTCAGCAAAGATGAGTGTGCCGTTGATTCTTTTCATCATGTTTCCGATCGTCATCTTGATTCTCGCACCGAGCATCATGCAAATGACATTGAGTATCTAGGGGCGTGAAGCATGAATAAAATAACGATGTACCTGATGCTGCTAACGCTAAGCCTGTTAGCCGGGTGCCAATCGACACCTTCCGAGCAAGACCACCAGCTTGCCGAGGTGACAAGTATGGAGAAGGTCAAAAACTACGACGGTCTCATTAACCATTACAAATCTCAGCTTGAGCAAGGCTCCCAAGATCCAGTGGTGAAACAGAAACTAGCATGGGCGTACTTCTATAAAGGCGACATCGAATCCGCAGATTTTTACGCTCAACACCTGAAAAAAGAGGGCATCGAAAACCCAGACCTTTATCAGTTAGAAGGGCAAGTATTCGATGCCAAAAATGACACGGATAGTGCGATAGCTGCTTATATCGCATCTGTTGAGGCCGGCAACAGATCTGGTCAAATTCACGTATTACTCGGCGTGTCATATACAAAAATTGGTCAGTATGAGAAAGCATATCAAGAGCTGAATCTGGCACGCTTACGTGGTTATAACGATGTAGTGGTTAAGAACAACATCGCGATGATCCAGATGGCTAATGGTGAGTTCCAGCAGGCGATTGAAACATTAGCGCCAGTGTTGAAAGAAGAACCAACCAATCAGATTGTAAAAGCGAACTTGGCGATAGCATTGATGAAAACTCAGCAGATTGATTCGGCCCAAAAGCTACTTAAAGGCGACTTTTCGGCGCAAGAAATTCAAGTGATTGCTGCTGAATTGACTCAACTGGGAGTGAGTGATGAAGCGTCTTAATAAGCAGAAAGGGGTGACGGCGATTGAGTTTGTTTTAGGGGCTCTGGTGCTGTTCTTCGCAACCTTTGCGATCTTTGAGTCGAGCTACCAAATCTACGTTGTAAACATGACCGAATACTCGCTTAGAGAAACGATCAGAAATACCAAGATCTATGAAGGTAAAGGGATCAATGAGCAATACGAGAACAAGTTCCGAAGCTTGATTGAAGATGACGACAATCTATGGAGCTTTTTAATTGATGGCTCACGCTTCTCGATAAAGGGTCAGTATTTCAAAACCTACGACGATTTTGTTGAGAACAGAGGGCATTCGGACCAAGGTTTGAACTTCAATTACGATCTGGCCGAAATTACCGTGACTTATCGCTACACACCAATCATTAAATTGGCTGGTGCAGCAGATAGAGATATTTCACGCACCATGGTTTTGAACTTAGAACACGAGGGGTGGAACGATGATGCGCCGTAACCCAGGAGCGTTTTATGGAAATCGCCAACAAGGTTCTTTTACCGTTGAGTTGCTGTTCATCCTTGTCGCGTTGTGGGGCGTTTATCTTTTTGGCGCCGATTTAAGCCATCAACTGCTCGCACGCGCAAAGCTCGATAGGTCCAGCTTTGCTTTGGTGAACGTGATTAAAGAACGCACGCGTTATTTTGAAGCAGATGTATTGGCGGGGCAGAACCTGTCTGTGACTAACTCAGAATTACAAGACATGACGAAGGTAGCAAGCCGAATGCTCAATACACCCGTAGACAATGTGGCAATCAAGATCGAGTCGTTAACGAACAACAGTAATGTCGCTGAGTTTAGTAGCAGTAAGTTCAGAAGCTTAAATTGCCAGACGGATTCAATTATTGACCATGCGGATTTAGCGCCGGTAGATAAGGGCGTTGTTTACCCCTTGTATCGCGTTAGCCTTTGCGAAGAGGAAAGCTCTTGGTTCAAGCCGTTCTTTAATGATGGCACGAGTACCACGGTTAAGATTGCCTCTTCTTCTATCATGCCTGGGAGATAATGAAATGAAAATTCAGCATGAACGTCATATCAATCGTCAGTATCTCAGTCTACAAAGACAGCAAGGTGTCGCCGCAGTATGGATGGGCTTATTGCTTGTTCCTATCATGGGAATGACCTTTTGGGCAGTCGAAGGTACACGCTACGTGCAAGAGACCAGTCGACTTAGAGATTCCGCAGAGGCTGCGGCAATAGCGGTGACTATTGAAGATCAGCCTGATCTTGCGCGTGGATTAGCAACTCAATATGTCGAGAATTACGTGAGGGACATTAAGTCTACCAATCTTTCTGCACAGAGATTTCATCAAGCTGAAGATGAGGGGGCAGGGATTCTTGAATATATCCAATACACGGTTAATGCAAAGACCACTCATGACTCTTGGTTTGCGAGCAGTTTTATCCCTTCGTTTGATGAGCAGCAAGATCTTGCTGGGCGCTCATTAGCGCGAAAGTACCCCGTTTACCTTGGTGATAACAACATCGACATAGTGTTCGTATCAGACTTTTCCGGCTCGATGGATGATAGGTGGGGGTCAAGTCGTCATAAAAAAATTGATGATTTGAAAACGGCCATCGATCAGATATCTAGCAAGATCCTGTGCACATCGACTGACTTAGAGTACGTCGATGGTGAGTGGAAAGAGGTGTGTGATGAACCTGGAGAAGACACCACCGGAGATAAGCTACTTAACCGAGTGGGCTTTGTGCCTTTTAATGTGAGAACGAGGGAAATCGTCTCAGGTGGTCGAGCGAACGCGACCAGTCAGTTGAGTTATAAACCCAATTATAAACCCAACGTGTCCCCTTATTCTTACAATGATGTTAATTGGGATTATTGGCGTGCGTATTCGCAGAATGAGGTACTTAATTGCGCGAATTGGCAGTCCTACTGCCCAAGCCCAAAATCGGACAATCAAAAGTACGCTAAGCGCATCAAGGATGTGATCTATTTAGATAACTATCACGTTGCTGACGTATACAACTATGTTGATTTATCGACGTCTGTAGCCACGATGTTTACGGACAAGTCGGGGTTAAGACCCAACTTCTATGGTGTGAATGGAACGGATCTTTTTAACGCTCATGGTTCTTCAAGTTCAACGCAGTTTAAAAACATTCGATTATCGAACAAATTGTCCGATCTAAACCCGATTAGTTCTATGTGGGCAGACGGTGGTACCGCCGCCTTTCAAGGGATCTTAAGAGGCTCTCAAATCCTTAAGGATGGCGATCCAAATAGCTCGGATGACGAAGAACAGCAAGCATACAACAAGAAAATCAAGATGTTGCTTATTTTGAGTGATGGTCAGGAAAGCCCTAATAACGGCATTCTTAAAGGGCTTGTTGATAGAGGCATGTGTGACAAAGCAAGAGAGGAGATACCTGGCTTATATATTGGTGTCATCGGTATCGACTTCCGTGCTTCTCAGCAAAGCGGTTTTCAAGACTGTGTTATCGACCCAAATGAAGACATCATCGACGTATCTAACCTTGATGAATTGATTGAAAAGATAGAAGAACTCATCCGTAAAGGCTCAAAAACAAGCGGCATCACTAAGTTGTATTAGAGGAAAATATGAAAAAGTTAATGATCGGTTCCATTGTCCTGTCGACATTGCAATTTAGCCTTCACGCCAATGCGGAGGACGGGATAAACGTTTATTGCGACACGGCATTCAGTGAATATCAACACAGTGTGAGAGTTGATGATGTTGTTGGTGTCGCGCAGCACAGGTTGGGGGCGCTACAAATAGAACAGCAATCCGATAGCAACGAGTTGAAACAGGCATTAGCCCGTCAATCGAGTCTAGGTATCAATAAAACCGGATGTAAGACTTGGATCAGCAGCCAAGAGCGCCACGGATTGTTGGCTCGAATCCACTTTGGTTTTGACCAACACAGTCTAACACCAATGGGCAGCAAAGCACTGAGCCAGCTCGCTATTGAATTACAAACCAGTGGCAGTTCGGTCACGGTGGATGGGCACACAGACAGCACTGGTGATGAAGGCTACAACCAAGCTCTTGGTATGCAAAGGGCGTTGACGACTTCGGATGCGCTCACCGTAGATGGTGTAGACAAGCATCGCTTGGTCATTCGTTCATTCGGAGAAAGCAAGCCTATCGCCTCTAATGAAACCGTAGAGGGAAGAGCAAACAACAGACGTGTGGAAATATCGGCCTCAAAGGACGCTGTTGAATTAACAAACTAGGAGTATTAATGCCTCTTAGCTTTTTAACTAGCGCGATATAGAGAGTCAAGCAGGGGATTAGCGGCCGGGTGTCGCTAATTACTGTCGTCCTTGGTCACAGTAAGCCTGCTTAAATTCAGAGCCCTTAGAGTTTTTGTTATAACGGACGCTAATGAATATTCAACAACATTTAATCGTTTGAAACTAAAGAAATATTAATGCTTTTTGATAAGTTCTCTCCCGAAGGGATGGAAAACAATATCGATGTAGATACTTGGATATCTATATTGGACAACATATGCGACATCATGGACGCATCGAATGCGGGGATCATCACGGTCTCCGATTTTACTTGTTTGGGTTTTGAGAGCGTTTTGTGCTCTTCAACCAAGTTATGCGAGTTACATAAGAGTCGAATTAGTTGCTTTTGTGAATATGTATATAAAGAGAATCGCACGGTTTATTTGAGTGGTTGTGCTTGTGGCGAATCAAACTCTGAGAGGGAAACTGACAACTACAAGTCCTTTTGTGGCATCCCCGTAAGTGGCATAGACGGCGAAGTGTTTGCTATTTTATTTGTGTTCGACTTAAGCCCGACCCAGTACACGGACAGCCAAGTAAGCCTGATTGAGAACATTTCAACCTTGCTACGGTCTGAAATCCTCTTGAAAGAAGAAAGCCGGATTTTATATAAAAACAGCCACTTCGACATCATGACGATGTTGCTCAATCGAAGAGGGTTCTTTCATGAGTTCAACAAAGCAAACATTGATGATGGAGAGATCGTTTGTCTCTATTTTGACTTGGATAATTTAAAGTACATCAATGATACTTACGGGCATTTTAAAGGTGACGACTATATTTCTGGCTTTGCTTCGTGCATAAGAAACCACATCAAATACAACACGATACCGGCGAGAGTGGGTGGTGATGAGTTCATTGTTGTTATTCACTCAGAAGATCCCGGATACGCTTGTGAATTGGTTCGAAAAATTCATGCAGATTTTCATGAGTTCATTGAAGGGTTTCGCGGTGATGATGATGTTCCATTAGGGTTTTCCTACGGGTGTGGAACTTCTGATTCTCAAAGTTTGAACATCATAAACTTGATCAAGTCATCAGACGAGAACATGTATCGCAATAAGAAAAATAAGCTGTAGATCTTATCGCTTCTAGGTGCAAATCGCAGATACTAAAAAGCCCACTAATGTGGGCTTTTGCTTGTTTAATTTGTCTAAGACTAAGCTCGAATGATCATCTGATCGCGCTCAGGACCAACCGATACCATTACAACTGGTACACCCATCAGCTCTTCGATACGAGTTACGTAATCTTGCGCAGCTTGAGGGAGGCTTTCAAAGGTGCGACAACCCGTGATGTCTTCGTCCCAGCCTGCCATATCTTCGTAAACAGGTTTAAGCTCAGCCGTTTGTGGCCAAATTGGGTTCTCTGTGTGCTCACCTGAGTAAGCCGTACAGATCTTAAGTTCAGCCAAGCCAGATAGGCAATCGATCTTAGTGAGAGCGATTTCTGTCGCCGCTTGAAGCTCAACGCCGTTACGCGTCGCAACAGCATCAAAGTAACCCATATCACGTGGACGACCGGTTGTAGCACCGTATTCATTTGAGCTTTCGCGGAAGCTGTCTTGTTCTTCCATCGCCGTAACTAGAGTACCTGTACCCACAGAAGAACTGAATGCTTTAGCAACTGCAATAATACGTTCAGGGCGAAGGGCTGGTAAGCCACTACCGATACCTGCGTATGCTGCAGTTACATTTGATGAGGTTGTCCAAGGGTATTCACCGTAAACCAAATCACGACCCGCACCGAGCTGAGCTTCAAACAGTAGGTTTGCGTCTTGTGCTTGGAGGGCTTTAAGAGGCTCAGTCACGTTACAAATGAATGGACGCCACGCTTTAGTCACTTCAAGTAGCCACTCCGTCATCTCAGAAGCAGTCTGAGTGAAGTCACATTTAGGGTAAAGCGCATTGAGTTGAGGCATCTTCCAATCAAGCATGAATTGAATGCGTTGCTCAAGAACTTCTGGTTGATTTAGCCAGCCCACAAGGATGCCTTTTTTCATCACACGGTCGCCGTATGCTGGCGCGATACCTTGACGAGTCGAACCGTAAGCAGCATCACCTAAGCGTTCTTCTTCAAGCGTATCTTCTAGTGCATGTAATGGTAGGCAGAGTGTTGCGCGATCAGAGATAGCAAGTTTCACGTCAATGTTTGCCGCTTTAACTTCTTCAATCTCTTGGCTTAGTGCCGCAGGGCTAATCACCATACCTGGGCCTAGAACGGCGGTACAGTCAGGGTTAAAAATACCACTAGGAAGTTGGTGCAGTTTGAATGTACCGAAGTCGTTAACCACGGTATGACCAGCATTGTTTCCGCCTTGGAAACGGATGCTCGCAGATGCTTCAGCTGCTAAAAAATCGACGATGCGGCCTTTGCCTTCGTCACCCCAGTTTGCACCCACAACAACGATAGATGGCATAAGTTTATCTCCTGACTGATTGAGAAATCATGTTAGTGCTGCGACGTGGATAAGAGAAATTAATTATCTTTATAATCTTGATAAGGATTCCATATGGCTCTAAAGTCTTAACCACAAATAAGATTCCCTATCACGTTCGCTCCTTACCGTAGGGAATGACGGAGCAGCGGGACTGTGAAATAGAGAGTGACGCGTTTGTAGTTCTTTGTTTTGGGGGTGATTAACCGAACGTTCACTCGATTTGTTAGCGTCATTCCAGAACCGAGGAACGAGGTATCAGGAATCTCAAACCACAAGCGAGATCCCTTATTACGTTCGTTCCTTACAGTAGGGAATGACGGAGCAGCGGGACTGTGAAATAGAGAGTGACGCGTTTTTAGTTTTTTGCTTTGGTAGTGATGAACCGAATGTTCACTCGATTTGTTAGCGTCATTCCAGAACCGAGGAACGAGGTATCAGGAATCTCAAACCCCAAGCGAGATTCCCTATCACGTTCGTTCCTCACTGTAGGGAATGGCTGAACTGGTGGATTGTGAATATAGAGAGTCACGCGTTTGTAGCTCTTTGCTTCGGATGTGATTAACCGAACGTTCACTCGTTTTTGTTAGCGTCATTCCAGAACCGAGGAACGAGGTATCAGGAATCTCAAACCCCAAGCGAGATTCCCTATCACGTTCGTTCCTTACCGTAGGGAATGACGGAGCAGTGGGACTGTGAAATAGAGAGTGACGCATTTTTAGTGCCGAACAATTGGAAGTAACACAAGAGAGAAGATGATGCTTGATATTAATTTGTTGAACACGTTTGTGACGTTAGCCGAACACAAACATTTCGGTAAGGCGGCCAACGCTCTACATATGACACAGCCAAATGTAAGCTTGCATTTAAAACAACTTGAACAACTGACACGCATCAAGCTGATAGAAAGAAGCCCATTTCAGCTAACTCAAGCGGGCGAAAGGCTCTTAGAGACCAGCCAAAGAACCTTGCTTGAGTTGCAGGTATGTCAGGCTGATCTCAATGCGATTAATGACCTCAAAATTGGCACGCTAACCATTGCGGTTAGTGACATTATCTCTCGATTTTTATTGATTCGTCCTTTCCAGAAATTTAAAGCGCAATACCCGGGCATCGACCTCACATTGCTCAATACCACCTCATCTCAAGCATCGAGTTTGGTGAAGAACGCTAAGGCTGACCTTGGCTTTGTGATTGCGAAAGAGCAGCAGAACGAGTCGCTCTATTTTGCCAAGCTTCAAGAGTTATCATGGTGTGCACTAGGGGATGGTTTGGATCCTCAAAATTCTGACAATTCAAAGGATAATGATACTCAGAATGATGAAGTCGATTCTGAACTGACCTTGATCCTTCTGGGTCATGATACGAGAACGCGTGACTTCATCGATGAAGGTTTACCCAGTTTGAATCTACCCAATCACAGAGTCATGGAAGTAGGGAGCGTCGACGCACAAATTGACTGGGCGGAGGCGGGGTTTGGTGTCGCTATCATTCCTGAGTTTGCGATCTCAACTAAGCAACACCTTAAGTCCAAGGTTACGCCATTAATCAACTTTTCTAGCACCAGCCTTGGTTATATCGTAAGGCAGAACCAAGTCTTATCGAAAGCCACAAAGCAACTTTTGGGATGGGTGAATGATGAGATTACATTGCTACAAACAAACGTTGATTAGCTTATCAAGATAGCTCGCGTACCTTTCTATAGAAGAATCCAAGCCCACTCCATGTGGGCTTTTTTGTCGCTGCCGTTTACGTCACAAGAAATACCGTCTTGACAATGTTTGACTATCAAACTAAATTTAATGATATTAATTTGATAGTCAAACTACTTGTTCGTCAAAGTAGTTTGACTGATCAGTAGCATTAACTTTGAACACAAGCTAAGGACACCAATTTGAGCTTTTCAACCCACCATCAACACAACTTCTCTTCACATAACAGCCAAGGTGAAAAGCGCACTTTTTATGTCCTGCTACTGACAGTCACGACTATGTTTATCGAAATCATTGCAGGTACGGTTTATGGTTCGATGGCATTGCTTGCAGATGGTTGGCACATGGGCACACACGCAGCAGCGTTTGGCATCACTTTGTTTGCTTATCGTTACGCAAGAAAACATGCCGATAGTGCTCGTTTCTCTTTTGGTACAGGTAAAGTGAGTGTGTTAGGGGGCTACACCAGCGCGATTGCTTTGGGTATTGTGGCTCTTTTGATGCTGGTGGAATCGATACATCGCTTGTTCAACCCTCAAACCATTCAATTTAATGAAGCGATTATTGTGGCTTGTATTGGTCTTGTGGTGAATGTTGTCAGCATGTTTTTGCTGGGGGACCACCATCACGACCATGATCATGGACACGCTCACGGGCATTCCCATAACCATGGAGAAGAACATCATCATAGTCACAACGGCCATCATCATGACCACAATCTGCGTGCTGCGTATATGCACGTTCTAGCGGATACGTTAACGTCGTTACTCGCAATTGTCGCGCTGCTGTTTGGTAAGTTTTATGGTTGGAACTGGTTAGATGCAGTGATGGGGATGGTCGGCGCGCTGGTCATTGCCAAGTGGACCATGAACCTCATGAAGCAGACTAGCCCAATCTTATTGGATGAAAACATTCATCAGGAATATCGTGATTCGGTGATCGAGACGCTATCACCTTATGCTTCTGTGACAGATTTTCACATGTGGAAGGTGAGCGGGCATCACTATTCAGCGGCGATTACTCTTGAATCAATCAGTGACAAATCCGTTTCTGATTATAAACAAATGCTCGCCAAGTTTGATAAGATAAATCATCTTACTCTTGAAGTGCACTCAAACGGCCATGCAAAACATAGAACAGCTTAACCAAATATTGACTGAGTTCTACGACAAAATGTCTTCGTGGGAGCAATCCGTTGTTAAAGAAACGGGTTACTCGCTCGCACAGGTCCATACGATTGAAGTGTTGGGTATGCATGGCGCGTTGCGAATGAAAGAGCTTGCTGAAAAGCTTGGTATCACAACAGGCACACTCACTGTTCAAATTGAGAAGCTGGTAAAAGCAGAGTTGATTGAACGTCATGAGCACCCAACTGATCGACGAGCAATTGTGGTTGCTTTGACTGGTGAAGGGCAAAAGATCCACGTTCACCATAACCAACTTCACCTAAATCTCGTCAATGAGCTAACCCAAGGCATAGAAGAACAAGACAAAGCGGTGCTATTGAAGTGCTTAACCCAAATGGTGAAAGCTTTTTAACGTGTTCCAGGTTATTCGCTCGCATCCAAGGGCGTGCGAATTTGTGTGTCACAAGATGAACTTACAAAGCCGACAGTGATGTCGGCCTATTGCTATTTGGCGAGCGGTTACAACGCTCATTGATTAGTGACTTGTTTTTTAAAATTAAGTACTTATCACTTGGAAGTGATCTAAACAAAAGGGGCGGTGAGAAAATCTCCAAATCCCTTTATTTAAAAGGTGTCAGAGATGTTTTTAACGTTTGTATCAAACATGAGAAACCTTTGTATCCCAATTTTATAATCTTGCTAATGTACATCGTACTAATTTGTGTTATTGATAATTTTAACTTTAATGGGTTTTGCTATTTGCATTTTCAATGAATGTGCAATGGCGAAATATAGGGGCAAGACAGCCTCTGTAAAGCGCCCATTATTGGTAAAAAGATAAAAATAACGAAATAGCATGGGCGAGATAAAACAGTCAGACGCCCAGCCTTAGATACCTAAATTTAGTAAAGACGAGTCACATCTATGGATATAAAGAAAAAGCTCTATTCATTGGGAATGTTTTCCATTTTCGGCATGGTTTCATTGCTGTTCACCACTTCACAATTCGCAGATACGACTGCTCAAATGAGCGAAGCTAAACAAATCACCAAAGAACTCGAAGTTCGCCTGCTTAACCTGCGCCGTAACGAGAAAGACTTCTTGTTGCGAAATGATATGAAATACCTAGATAAGTTCGACGTGAACTACAACAAGTTTTTGGCTTCAGAGTCACAGCTCAATGTGGTTCTGAATGATCTAGGGTTGGTAAACAGCACACACTTACGTGAAGACATCGAGACGTACCATACGAGTTTCGTTGAACTGGTAAAAGCAACGGAAGTCTATGGACTCACGAGAGACAAAGGTCTTTTGGGACTGTTTCATGAAGTGCTAGATAGCATGAGTGCAACCGCGAGCGCTGAGCAAAAAGTAGAGTTCTATCTTTTTAATGATCTGATTGAAAAGGGTACCTTTGATCCGAGCATGCTTTCTTTAAGCTCGAGTGCCTTGCTAGAGACAGCAAAGCAAGTGGTTGAACAGAAGAAAGTTATTGGACTTAAGCACAATGAGGGCCTTCTTGGGGAAGCACGCTCTGGTTCACATGTGATTGAGACTCAGTTTAAAGAGTTTTCAGCAGTGCTCGACCAAGAAACTCAAAAGGAGATGGACAAACTATCGCTGATCAACAACATCCTTTGCGTCACATTGCTTGTGTCGATCATTTTGTTCAGCTGGTTAATCGTTCGCTCTATCATTGGTAAAATTGAATCACTACTTTCAGTGATCCGCAATATTGTCGATTCCAACGATGTGTCAATACGTTCACACCTTGATGGTAAAGATGAGTTGAGCACCTTAGGTCAATACTTCAACCAATTGCTTGATCAGCTTGAAGGCTTGATTTCTGCCTCTCAATCTAAGTCTCTACAACTGACTCAAAGTACCTCTAATATGCATGATGAGCTTGAGTCAGTAATCAAACAGTTTGAAGTTCAAGCCAACCACACCTCAACCATGACAACATCCGTTCAAGAGATGGTATTAACGATTGGTGAAATTTCAGAAAGTACTTCAGTTGCTGCAGAAGGCGTTCAACAAGCGAAAGTGAACGCAGACAAGGGGCGTGAAGTGGTGGTCGATACCATCAACAACATTACTCAGTTGTCTGAACGTCTATCAAGCAGCCAAGATTCAATCAGCTCACTGAACCATCATGTTGATCAAATCGGTGATGCAGTCAACATTATCCAAGGCATTGCTGAACAAACTAACCTACTAGCGTTGAACGCTGCAATTGAAGCAGCACGTGCCGGTGAGCAAGGGCGTGGCTTCGCAGTGGTAGCAGATGAAGTACGCGCACTAGCAAGCAGAACACATCAGTCGACGACAGAGATAACCTCGGTGGTAAGTGCGATTCAAAGCCAGATGCAGGCATCGATGACTGAAATTGGCGAGTGTAACCAGCAAGGCCAGCTAACGCTTAAAGATTCAGAAGAGCTGGATGCTAGCCTGCAACTTATCTTAAGTGACATGCAGAGCATTCAGGGTAACTCTGAACGTATCGCGTCAGCAATTGAAGAGCAGGGTGCTGTAATGGCACAAGTGAGTGATTCCATTACAGAGCTGAACACCATCTCTAATGATAACAATGCATCAGCTCAACACTGTTTGATTGAAGTCGATAAAGTCGCAGAGCAAGCGAATGATATGGACCAAGCTGTAGCGCAGTTCAAGACGTCGTAAGTTCCTCAGGATAAACCAATACCAAAGGCGCGGATCATCTGCGCCTTTTTTGTGTCTGGCGTTTAATGGATGATGCTTCTAACTGAATATGTGAGTGATGTGTATGAATTATACTGTGAATTAGTATGACCATTAGAGATCATTACAGTGTGAAGAAACGACCCGTGGGGGGAGGAGCTGGGTCGTTTGAGCTTAATGATTGATAATACGGGATTCCGTGGAGGTTATTTGCTTCGACCTTCTAGCACGTCAAGTGCAAGTTCAACCGCTTTATCAATGTTGTCGCATCCGGCTAATTTCCCTGAACTGATAGGCCCAAGCACATTAGCGTATAACGAGAGCTGCTTATTAAATGGCAGGCTCAACTGCTCATATAAACGCTGGCGAATCTCGGCATGCTGCTCAGGAGCGTGGGCAGCAAGGCTTTTTAAAGTGTCATAAACAAGAGTGGTAGTAGTGTTCATTCGTCTCTATATCATCAAGTGGGAGATGCTTATTTTATAATCTTTTGCTCACAACTTGCTGTGATATATGTCATACAATAAGTCAAATTATCGATAGTTTACGTTAACTTTTGTTTCGCTAGAAGTTTATCAGAATAAGGCATTCCAAAATGGACTTAAGTATCTATGAAATAAGGTTAAAATATTTGTTATCTATTAAGCTTACTCATATCTTCACGATACAGTCCGAACAAATATCGTTATTGTGAATGGTTGAATCTCACTGGAAGAGGAACAAAATGCACTACGACGTATTCAATGGGGATGCAGATGGCATTATCGCATTATTGCAATTGCGCTTGCATGAGCCAAAAGAGAGCACACTTGTCACCGGTGTTAAGCGTGATATTAAGCTAGTCTCGCAAGTGCTTGTTCAACTCACGGAGCAGGATCCCCAAAGCGACATTACATCGGTGACTGTTTTAGATGTTTCAATGGAGAAGAACTTAAGCGAGTTACGTTCGCTGCTTGATAGTGAGATCAACGTCTTCTACTGCGATCATCATCGTACGGGAGAAATACCGAAGTCTCATTACCTCGAAACCTTAATAAACACTGCACCGGAATGTTGTACCAGCTTGTTAATAAATCAAAAGCTAAAGGGTGCGTATGTGGCATGGGCAATAGCGGCGGCATTTGGTGACAACTTAAAAGCAGTGGCGACTCGACTTGCGTTAGCAACTGGTTTTGACCAACCACAAATCGACTTTTTAGAGGAGCTCGGAACTTTGGTAAATTACAACGGATATGGTGCGTCATTGAGCGATTTGCATTTTACGCCTGTTGAACTTTATCAACGCCTTTACCAATACCCAAATCCGTTTGCTCTGTTATCTGATGTAAGTTCCGTGTTTTATGAACTTCGCGATGCCTATAAGAGTGACTACCAAGAGCTATCTGGCTTAAACCCAATATACGAGAGTAACGTTGCAAGAGTGTTTGAACTGCCAGCCGAGACTTGGGCAAGACGAATTAGTGGTGTATTTGGAAATGAAATCGTTAACCAAGATCCTGATCGAGCTCAAGCCGTATTAACGAAAAATCCTGATGGCTTGTCTTATACAGTGAGTTTACGAGCACCTTTATCAAATAGGACTGGAGCCGATGAAGTTTGTTCTAGTTTCGATACGGGAGGTGGAAGAAAGGCAGCTGCTGGAATTAATCAGCTTAAGGAAGTGGACAAGATGAATTTTGTTGCGCTTATGGAGCGATATTATTCATCTTCTGGTGATTAGCTTGGTGAGTAATGTTTGATTTTTTATCTCAGAATAAAGAATTAAGTCTAGTGTTCCAATCCGATGTGTACTTTTTAAATACACGAAAGCTGAACGATTTTGATTTTTTAGTGATATCACTCGCAAACTTAAATGTCTTTAATATCAGTGCTTTTAGAGCCTTTATTCGAATTGGCTCATTAAATTAACTTTACCTAATATATCTTAATTTTTATTGTGAATTAACTGCGTTTTATATATTCATAATATCAATCAATTTTATTGAAAAACCTCTGATTTAGCATTTTAAATTGAATGAAAAGTCAAAATCATATTGATTCTAATATTCAATCTGTGACTTAAAATCACAAGTTAAATCAAAGGTCGTTTTTTCCTATAAATTCCATTACTTCTCTATAAATATTCATGATTAAAATGAATTGGTTCGGTTGTGATTGGCACAGCTGTTAAGTAAGGAAGTGGGACTAATGTTAAAACGTAAAGCTCTACAATTAGCAGTATCAGTCGGTATGGCGGCCATGTCGGGCGCGGTTTATGCAAATGGATCTGACATGACGAATCCAGATTCAGGTGTCGTCGTTGGTTATTGGCATAACTGGTGTGATGGTGGTGGTTACCAAGGTGGTAATGCGCCATGTGTAACGCTGGATGAAGTGAACCCGATGTACAACATTGTGAATGTCTCATTTATGAAAGTGTATGACGTGGCGGATGGTCGAATTCCAACTTTTAAACTGGACCCTACTGTTGGGCTTTCAGAAGAACAATTTATTGACCAAATTTCAGAACTCAACAAACAAGGTCGCTCTGTGCTAATAGCTTTAGGTGGTGCAGATGCACACGTAGAGCTTGAAACAGGTGATGAAAGAGCCTTTGCTGATGAGATTATCCGTCTTACGGAGCGCTATGGTTTTGATGGTCTAGATATCGACCTAGAACAAGCAGCAGTAACCGCAGCAAACAACCAAACCGTGATTCCAGATGCCCTTAAGCTAGTGAAAGATCACTACCGTGCTGAAGGCAAAAACTTCCTTATTACTATGGCGCCAGAGTTCCCGTATCTAACGACGGGTGGTAAATATGTCCCTTACATCGATAACTTGGAAGGTTACTACGATTGGATCAACCCGCAGTTTTACAACCAAGGTGGTGACGGTATCTGGGTTGAAGGCGTAGGCTGGATCGCACAAAACAACGATGCATTAAAAGAAGAGTTCATCTACTACATCTCTGACTCACTAATCAACGGCACACGCGGTTTCCATAAGATCCCGCACGACAAGTTAGTGTTTGGTATCCCTTCAAGTATCGATGCTGCAGCTACTGGTTTTGTGCAAGAGCCACAAGATTTGTACGACGCATTCGATAGCCTAACGGCGCAAGGTCAGCCTTTACGCGGTGTCATGACTTGGTCTATCAACTGGGATATGGGTACTAACAAAGCCGGTCAAGCGTACAACGAACAATTCATCAAAGACTACGGTCCTTTTGTTCACGGTCAAGTGACACCACCACCGGTAGAAAGTGAGCCTGTATTGAAAGGTATTGAGAATACGCGTGTTCTTCACGGCACTGTATTTGATCCAATGGAAGGCGTGACAGCAACAGATAAAGAAGATGGTGATTTAACTTCATCAATTGATGTTGAAGGTTACGTTGAAACCAGTGTTATCGGTACTTATGTTCTAACCTACCGCGTGAAAGACAGCGATAACAATGAAACAACCAAAGCAAGAACGGTCGAAGTTTACAGCCAAAAACCTGTATTCGATGGCGTGTCTGATACTACTGTCATGTTAGGTAGCGCATTTGATCCGATGGCTGGTGTGACTGCAAACGATGCTGAAGATGGTGACCTAACAAGTTCTATTACACACACTGGTAGTGTCGATGTGAATGAAATGGGCAACTACACGCTTGTATACAGTGTGACAGACAGTGCTCATCAAACCGTCACTGCTGAGCGTAAAGTGTCAGTGACTGATGGTTCTAACTGTGCTGCTGCATGGGATGCCGACACTGTTTATGTTGAAGGTGACCAAGTATCACACGACGGCGCGACTTGGGGAGCTGGCTGGTATACCCGTGGTGAAGAGCCAGGAACGACAGGTGAGTGGGGCGTTTGGAGAAAGGTTTCAGACAGCTCATGTGGTGGAAATCCTAATCCAGGTGGTGACCCAGAACTGAACGTATCTGGCCTTCAGTCGGAATACGTACTAGATAACGGCAATGTACGTTTACAATTCACACTGACATCAAACGAAGCGTTAGATGTAACAGCTATGGTGATTAACAGCGCAGGTACTGTAGTAGAGCTGACCAAAGTTAACCTAACTGACAGTCGTGCAATAACAATGGATCTGTACGATGTAGCCGAAGGCCAATACAAGCTTGAAGTCGTTGGTAAAGCAACAGACGGCGAAATGGTGATGGTCGATAACTCATTCGCTATCAAAGAAGAGGGCGGTACAACGCCACCTCAAGGTGATTACCCTCCGTATGAAGCCGGAACGAACTACGAAGCGGGCGATATTGTAGTCGGCAGTGACAATGGCTTATACGAATGTAAGCCTTGGCCATACACAGCGTGGTGTGCAAGCGCATCTTATGCTCCAGGAGATAGCCAATACTGGCAAGATGCTTGGACAAAGCTTTAGTCTTATAGCTTAACGCTAGCAATATAAAATAAACGACCAAAGAGAGGCCATTGTGCCTCTCTTTTTTTATTCGTTAATCCAAATCGAATCATGACCTCGGTCTTATTAATGTCACAACTTTTGTCGGCGATATACATAGCGGCTAGGGTGGCAAAAGACTTTGCTTTAGATCAAAATAAGAGTGATTATCAATTGTATTACATGTCTGAAAACTGCACTATGCGCTCATTGAATTTTCAAGTTTGTTAATATTTAAATAATGAATCTAGCGCAAGTCGACCTTAACCTCTTAGTTATCCTTAAACACCTTCTTGAAGAAAAGCATGTATCCAATACTGCTTTAGCACTTGATATGAGCCAGCCTACCGTGAGTCGTTCGCTGCAAAAGCTACGTACAGTGTTTAACGATGACCTGTTAGTAAGAGCGGCTTACGGCTATGAGCTAACACCAAAAGCAGAAGCGATTAAGCAAGATCTCAATTCTGTGCTGACACGTTTAGAGAAGTTGGTTCATGGCGATGTGTTCGAACCACAAACAAGTGATAGCACTGTACGTTTCTTCGGTTTGGTGCCTCAGGTTTCTCATCTGTTACCTAAGGTAGTTTCCGAGATTCGCAAGCAAGCACCGAATATGGTTGTCGATATCGATTCTATTCCGAAACGTCATTTCGAACCTTTACTGTCTGGTGATGCGCACTTTGTACTGTCGACTCATGAGCCTTTAAGCTCCGAGCAGAACTTGTATCGAATGTTCGTGATCAGCCGTGATTATAGGCTGTTAATGAATAAAGACCATCCATTGGCTGACAAAGAGATCACGGTCGATGACTTGCTTAACAGCCAGCTAGGTCAGATCTCGCTACAAGGTGATAAGAAGCTCTCTATTGAAAATCGATTCAAAGATCTTGGGCTGATTGATAAGCAGCGCCAACTTTCAATCCCAGTGCAGCTGTCTAACTTCAATATCGCTGCAGATATTGCAGAGACGACCGACATCATCTTTCACCTACCAACCCCTTTTGCCACGCAAGCTGCCAAACAACGTGACTTAATTTGTAAACGCGTGCCGAAAGCGATCAGAAGTCCGTCAGAAGATGTTTACTTATATTGGCATAAACGCTTCCACAATGACCCTATGTGCCGTTGGGTACGCCAGCTATTCAAAGACTTATACGCCTAAAGCATCAGTGTCATGAATGGGATTTTAAGTATTAGATTGAAATGAATATGGTTCTTTTGTCTTATTTGAAATGTGAATAACGAGAATGAATTTTTGGTATGAAACTTTCGTTGATAACAATGGTAACTGACTGTTTAATGCAAACCATTATCATTAGCAATCACATATAAGAATGAATATCATGTCTGAGAGATCCCTTTTTACTCGTAAGCCTTTATCGATCGCAGTCGCTGTTATTTGTACATCACTTTCGCCAAACCTATTGGCGCAAGAGGAAGTGAAGGATACAGATGAGCAAATGGTAGTTACCGCTACTCGTACAGAGATGGCGTTGAAACAAGCACCAGCTTCTATGTCTGTAATTACTGCTCAAGATATCGAAGATAGCCCAGGTATTACCTTGGCAGACATCGTTGCTGAATCAACGAGTGTTGAGTCTGACTTTGATAGCACGCGTGCTGGCCGTCAGATGATCTCTATTCGTGGTATGGATTCTGATTACACGCTTATCATGGTAAACGGTCGACGTTTAAGTTCAGCAAGTGCCATTATCCGTGGCAACGATTTCGATCTTTCTACAATTCCTACTGAATCTATCGAACGTGTTGAAATCATCCGTGGCCCAATGTCGGCACTATACGGCTCTGACGGTATGGGCGGTACTATCAACATTATTACTAAAGCCCCTGTCAATGAGTGGAGTTCTTCACTAAGCACAGACATCAGCACTCCAAATGATGGCAATGGCGGACAAGAACACTCTGTTGGTTTAACGACTTCTGGTGCTCTGATTGAAGACGAGCTTTTTGCACGATTCTCGATCAATCAAACTAGCCGTGATGCATGGCAGCCATATACAGGTACTCGAACTGATGGAAACGTAACAACAGATCGTGCTGATATAACTGCGCTTGAAGGGCGCGACACACTTAGCTTACTTGGTACGCTAACTTGGCATGCAACTGACAACCAAACCATCGATTTGGACGTAGGTTACAGCGATGATGAGCGTGATTCTGCGGCTGAGCATGCTACAGGCGTGAACTATTCAAATTCAAACGTGAAACGTAACAGCCAAGCTCTAACACACAATGGTTTCTGGAGTTGGGGTGATACACAAGTTCGTTACTCACGAGAGAATGTAGTGGATAAGAATGCTGCGGATGTGGGCAATTCAACTCGTGATGTAGAAGAATTGACGCAAATCTTTGAAGCGTCAGCTACAAGCTACCTTGGAGATAGTCACGTTCTAACAGTTGGCTTAGATTACCAATTGAGCGAGTTGACCAATGAAGAGAATGTAACGGGAGATCCAGCAGAGGCTTACCAAGGTGCATTATTCATCCAAGATCAATGGAATGTAACTGAGCAGCTAACTGCAACATTAGGTGGTCGTCTAGATAAGCACGAAAAGTACGGCGAAGAGTTCAGCCCTCGTGTGTATTTAGTTCACCAAACAACGAATGACTTAATCATCAAAGGTGGTGTTGGTAAAGCATTTAAGGCGCCAACGTTAACGCAAAACCATGCTGGTTACACTGTAGCTAGCTGTAAAGGTTGGTGTGATATCGTTGGTAACGAAGACCTAAAACCTGAAACAAGCTGGAACTATGAACTTGCGGCACTTTATACTCAACCTCGTTGGAATGTTGAAGGCGCGCTTTTCCGTAATGAGATTCAAGATTTGATTGACCGTGGCGATACTGAATGTACTTCAGGTGGCACATGGGGCGGTAATGGTGTTGGATGTGTTGATAACGGCGGTAACTTTGTAAGCAACGGTACGCGTACTTACGTTAACGTTTCTGAAGCGGTTATCCAAGGTGCAGAGCTTACTGGTCAATTCCAAATCACGGACGAGTGGGGTATTTCTGGTAACTACACTTTCCTAGACACAGAAGATAAATCAACGGGTGAAGAGCTGTTAGAGCGTTACAAGCATTCTGGTTTGGTTAAGCTAAACTGGAGCCCTACTTACGATCTAAACACCTTTATTAGCGCGCGCTACCGTGGCGAACGTAATATCGAAACGGATCTAACTCAGGATGCTTACACAACATTGAATATTGGTACGGTTTACAACGTGAATGATTCTGTTCGTATTCGTGCGGGTATCACTAACTTGACGGACGAAGCGGTATCTCAAGAGCTTGAAAACATGGGGTATGTCGAAGAACCACGCACTTACTATGTAGGTATGACGGCTGACTTCTAATCAATCACCGTTTGATCCGATAAGTTAATACACATGAAAAAGACCCCACATGACTTAACGTTGTGTGGGGTCTTTTGATTTAGGCGCTTTTCGTGAGAGCTAACGCTTTACGAGAAGTAAACTAGCTTTTCACACACGCAATGAGTGCATTACCTGAAAGCGTGTCCCAAGGTAAAAGCTTGTCATAGTCATGCTCGAAGATGTGAACCTCAAAGTAGGGTTTCAAAATTTCGATTAACTCTTTAAATGAGAACGCAACCATTGGGTGTTCATCGTTCCATATCTGAGTCTCACCAGCAGTGGTTTTCTCGATGCTAAGCTTCAAAGCCTGCTTGTCGCCCTCGCCAGAGTAATACCAACCCGATCGGAAGGTAAAATCATCCTGTTCTTGGTTTGTGGTATGGCGAACAAACAGATCATTACTGATCTTATCTTTGTCGACCACATTGAAGCAGAACACGCCGCCTTGTTTTAGCGCTTTATGAACGCTGGCAATGCACTCTTTTAACTTCTCGATGCCATCGTTGTAGTGGATCGAATACAAGAAACAAGTAATAAGGTCGAACGGCTCAGACACTTCAAAATTACTCATGTTCTGTACTGAAAAGTTAGCCTCAGGGCAGCGTATTTGAGCGATATCTAACATGGGCTGGTTTAGGTCAAGTCCATTGCTTTGATAGCCATAATCAATAAAGTGACGAACGTGTGGGCCAGTGCCACAACCAAGGTCTAGGTGAGTTCTTCCTTCATTTCCAAAAATCTGATGTAGCCTACGAACGCAGTGACTTTGCGCTTGGTAGTCAATATCAACACACATTAAATCATAGTAACCGGATAGGTCGGTATAGAGCGCGTTGGCGGACATGTTTGCCTGCAGCATTTGCTGAAAAAATTGGGGTGGCGCATAGTAAACTAGAACTTGAAAATAACAAGAAAATCTTTGATTGATTTATCGAGTTAATAAACCTTTATTGATGCTTAGCAATTCTTTCATTACTCACATCCTGCGCATTCACATTCCGTGTTGACCGACACTCTATTTTTACCATTCGATTTAGCCTGATAGAGGGCATCATCTGTTACACGAATCAAGTTATTGAGCGAGTTACTCGTTCGTATTATACAACTGTCGGTGACACCAATACTGACACTTGTGTTAAATGATTTTCGGTTAAAACCGATGAATTGATGGCTTCGAAACTCTTCACAAATACGCTCACCGACAATTGTTGCCTGGGATTCTGCCGTGGACAATGCAGTGGCATGGTTTGTCTGAGACTTCGGAAAGAAGACAATAAATTCTTCGCCGCCCCAACGTCCAACGACGCCGTTTAATATTTTCACATGCTTTTTGATGATGCTTGCAAGGGTTCGAATAACAGTATCACCCACGCTATGCCCAAATTGGTCATTCACTTTTTTGAAATCATCAATATCGAGTAACAAACAGGACATATCAGCTTGATTAGTGATTGGTTTCTTTAGCCAGTCGTAGACGGCCTGACGATTTAGCACTTGTGTTAGGTCATCATACAGAGCGCGCTGGATTAACTCTTCCTCTAGTGCAACTTTGCTTGTCACGTCTTCGACGACTACTTGAATCGCTTTTTCACCTTCCCAAAAGATGATGTTGTCATAGATATTGAAGTACTTCTTACTTCCATCAAGACAACGGTTCTCGACTACAGAACTGAAGCTAGGCGTGTGACCGGCCATAATATTTTGGCTGCGCTTTAGAGCGTTGATACGATTGTCGGGTGGAATAATAGAGATGACCGAATCCATAGCAAGGACTTGCTCAATAGATTTAGCACCCTGCATTTCAACCCATGCCTGATTGACCATCAAAGGTTTGAAGTTTTGATGAATGAGCACACCTTGTTTCGAGCTTTTCAGTAGCGTCCGGTACATGTGGTCTTTTTCTTGGAGCTTACGCTCAGATGCGACAACTGCCGTAATATCGACAAGCATGACGCGGAGAGCAGGGCGGTTGTTGAGTTTAATCATGTGCGCAAGGCTAAACAAAGAGAGTCGGCGTCCATTAATAGGGATATCTTTATAGACTTTACCTTTTTGAAGCTGACCTTTGATTGCAGAAACGTAGCGTTCACGCACTGTGCCATGGTAGCTATCGGGTATTAAGGCATAGACAAAATCGACATTCTCCAAGAGTTGTTCGCGAGTTTTGTAGCCGAATAGTGTCGCGATGTTGTCGTCAACATCGATAACTTTTTGATCTTGTAGAGTAATGTAACCCTGGACAGAATCGAAGTTCTGGCAAGGTAAGGCTGTCGTTAAGTCTAGTTGGATATTCATATCGGTCTGATCAATTAATCTCTACCGCAAAAAGGTGCTTTGCATTAACTTGGGTATATCGCTGATAGACAGGGTAAATGCAGCGAGACTCTACATGCAAAGTATGATATTCATCATGTAACGACACTAGCGTAATTTTACTGAATGGAAAACGGATTAAAATTTTATTAAGGATAATTAAAGCGTTATGAAAATAAAAATTGATGATTTGTCAGGCGGAGAGGTTATTCGGCTATTAGAAGAGCATTTAGCTGACATGTATGCGACGTCGCCACCAGAAAGCGTTCATGCACTCGATCTTGATGCTTTGAGATCACCAGAGATTACTTTTTTCAGTGCATGGAAAGACAGTCAATTATTGGGTTGTGTTGCTATTAAAGAGTTGGATTCCCAACATGCCGAGCTTAAATCGATGCGAACCTCTCAATGTGCTCGCAATACAGGAGTGGCGAGCAAACTCTTGCAGCATGTTCTAGACACAGCTTCTTCGCGCCAATATCAAAGAATCAGCTTGGAAACGGGTTCTGAGGAATACTTCAAGCCTGCGCGTAACTTATACGAGAAGTTTGGGTTTGGTTACTGCGAACCCTTCGCGGATTATGAACTAGACCCTTACAGCCAGTTCATGAGTATCGAATTACGCTAAATATGGTCTAGTAGAATTACACCGTATAAAGAGATTCCCTATCACGTTCGTTCCTCACTGTAGGGAATGACGAATAAAGCGTTCACGTTTTTCTCTCGTGTCATTCCAGAACCGAGGGACGAGGTGTCTGGAATCTCTGTTGTTGTGAAAAGCAAAAAGGTTGCCTCGGGCAACCTTTTTTCCTAATTAATCAATAGATAATAAGGTGTTAGCGTGTTTCCAACTCTGTGACTATAGCCTCAGCATCTACCACACTGCCAGAAATCGATAGAGTGTTGAAAGGCACTAAATCTGTCGGGCTAGAAGGCTTTTTAACAAGCAATTCCGGGTAGACTTTTGATTCGCTCATTAATAGCGACTTCAGCTCTTTCACTGATAGGTCAGGATAGCGAGACCATACTAAAGCAGCGACACCTGAAACCACAGGTGCTGCCATGCTGGTACCACTTTTCGAACCGTAAGTGTTGCCTGGTGTAGTTGAAAGAATTCGATACCCAGGAGCAAATACATCAACTGATTCTTGTCCGAAGTTACTGAAGCTTGCCACCAAGCTTTGGTCTGCGTATTTTGCTGACGCACCCACATCTAACCATGTTGAGATAGGCTTTGAGCGGTAGTGCTTAGCGTAGCGGTTTGGAAAGCTTGGTTTAATGTCATTGTCGTTACGGCTGTTACCCGCGGAGTGAACAATCAGTACGCCTTTACGAGCGGCATAACGGAATGCATGGTCAACAATGTACTTGCGAGGTGAGTAGCTTTTACCGAAACTCATGTTAATGATCTTTGCACCATTATCGACGGCATAGCGCACCGCATTGGCAATGTCTTTATCTCGCTCATCACCATTTGGCACCATACGTACCGCCATAATTTGTGCATGGTCTGCAACCCCATCGATACCTATAAAGTTTCCGCGTTCAGCGGCGATGATACCCGCAACGTGAGTGCCGTGTGAGCCAACTGGCCCCTTTACATCGTTGTTACCGTAACCCTTTTCCCATGGGTTATTGATGTCATCTAACACGATGTCGCGACGAGTATCGAGCTCTAGATTTAGATGGAAGTCTAAAGAGTCTTGATAGCGGCTACGGCGAGATTCCAAGTATTCAAATGAGTACCAAGATTCAAATAGGTTGAGAAGGCCTTGTGCAGCAGCTACAACGCTTGCATTATCGCTATCTAATAATGTTTTTAATCCGTTCGTCGAAAAGTCTTTGTGATCGACATACTGAAGAATCTCTTCTTTGTATTCGTTGGCTTGGTCAATTGCGGTAGTTACGCGATTTAGCGCATCTTGGTCGTCTTTTAAAGAGGAGAGGTAGTCGGACTCAACGCCTTCATAGTACTTTCGTTTTTTGCGTGGAATCCAACGCCCATTTTCTTTCAGTTTCAGGTACTTCTTGTATTCCCGTGTGACTTCTAATGTATCTTGGTCAACGTTGATCCCTAAGGAGTTTCCGAGAAAGTTCCATCCGTGAATATCGTCGATATAGCCATTGCCGTCATCATCAATACCGTTATCTGGGATCTCGCCTGTGTTCGTCCAAAGCTTGTTTTTAAGGTCTTCATGTTCCACATCAACGCCGGAATCAAGTACAGCCACAATTACAGGTTGTGGTTTTAGAGGTGGCATTAGGTAGTCATATACCACGTCAGAACCGACACCTTGAAGCCTTGTGTAGCTCGCAGATAAATTGAACCAATCGCCGCGCTGTGAATCAGCAGAGCTCATCATTCTCATTGAGAACAAGGATGGTTGAATGGTTTGTTTAGAATAATCTTCAACAATTGTACCTTTTACGTCTTGTATGAAAGGCGAATTGACGATAAGTGGCGTAACGATCTCTTCTCTGACTGTTGTAGCGGTGGCGTTTGAAGAAGCGATGATAGCTAAAGCGAGAGTGGTAAGTCTGTATCCGTATTTCATCTGTGTAGCGTCCTTATAGTTATGCGACTAAAACTGTTTTTAAACGCAATGCGTAAACACGCGTTTAGCCAGTTTAGTGAGCGGGAAATGCCCGTTCAAAAAGCAGTCAAAAGGTAATATGCAATTAGATTTCTATCATTCGCTTGGTCAATGAAATGGTATTGAGATCTCACTGTGATTGATTTTTAAGCTTTAAAGTTTGAGCTGAATTCTATTAATAAATTCAATATTTATAAAATACACGTTGAAGGTTAAACTTATTAAAAATCAATTGATTAATTTGTTATTTAGCAGGCGGTAAGGTTTTCATTGAGCCAGTGGGAAGGAGGGGGTAAGGAGCTCGATCTTCTTATTGAAGGAACAGAGCGAGCATCCTAAGTGTGTTTGTCAGTTCAACCTTAAGGTTGTTTTAGAAGGTTAGTCATTTGGATTAAATACAAAGTTAGCATCAATAGCAAAATGGTCGGATAAATGCCAACTTCCCCAAGTTTCTGAGTTTAGTCTTTGGTTGAGCTTCACCGTATTTGTGTTACTGATTGCTTGCCTATGCACTCTACTGACAAAAACGTAATCTAGATACTCGACATCATCACCACCCGAGTATTTGTTCGCGGCGTAAGGGTTGATGGTCGGATCAAAAGTTGCTCGGGTGTAGCCTCTGAACTCTGGCGGATCAACATCCAATGTCGCCAACATCAGAAGATATTCCACGAAGTCACTATTTTTGTCGATATTGAAGTCTCCGGCGTAGATAACCGCTTCGTTAGCAGGGATGCCTTTGGTCAACATAAAGGTTCGCATTAGGCCGAGTTGTAGGCGTCTTAGATGCTTGGCTGAAGGTGTGTTGAAAGAGGCAAGGTGTGTATTGAAAATGTGGTATATCTCGCCATCCTTATTAATCTTGGTATATACAACGCCTTTGTCTGCGTAGCAGTCAGTGCCTGTACAGTGTTCGAAAACGATACTATCGGTTTCGATGATTGGATGACGGCTAAATGTCACCACACCGCCATCGTACAGTGCATTACTGTTACCACCAACAACCTCGGTTCTGTAAGGAAATTCATCCGCTAACTTGTTGAACAAAATTTCTCTATCGATCGAAAAAGCTTCTTGCAGGGCGAGTACATCAAACCCAGAAAGGCTATGGCTCATGATGCTTGCACGGTCTGCAATATTAGAAGACACAGAAGGAAGCAACCATAAGTTGTATGATGCGACGTTGAGAATGTTTGGCTCATATTCTGTGTCATTGATCGTATGCTCAGACACAACAAATTCAACGTCGTCAAAACCCGATGTGTATACCGCTTTAACGCCGAACTCAGAGTGATATCCATCTTGATTATATCGATGAAGAATGTACGGGTTGTAGTCGGTCATCATGCCTTGACCTTTATACCCATAAGACAGCGTTGTACCTGAACTATGACCAACCAACTTAAGTTGAGCGACGGGTTCTTGCGGTTTGACTTCCCATGTTCCCTCATCAGTCAATCGTGATATTGTGAGAAAGTAATCATATGTAGCGCCATTCACAATTCCATAATATCGATTAAAATCAGCCACTTTAGCTTTTTGATAGGGCCAAATTACTAAGTCATTTCCTGTTAACCTGTATTGGTAACCATTACTGACAGGCGCACTGGAGTCTACTGAAAAGTTTATCAATATGGGTTTGTCAGTGCGGTTTATATAATAAAGCGATGTTGCGAGTGCTTGGCTCGCTATTGCCCAAAGTATCAGTGTTAAACATACCTTTTTAATCATGTTTCTTCCTTTGATTACATTCCTAAAATCGAAGTCAGAAAGTAGCCCTCATATGCATGTGGTTGCAAATTGATTGTGTTGGTTTTGTGTTGTGTAACGGGTATGTGATCGTATTGTAAAGATTGTGAAAAGTTACACCATTTTATAGTAACTTATGATTATCCAACCTATTTCGGAGTGCATTTAATGACGACTTATTTTGCTGGTTTCTCCCTCGGACTTTCGCTGATCCTTGCGATAGGTTCGCAAAATGCTTTTGTACTAAAGCAAGGCCTAAAGAACCAACATGTTTTAGTAATTTGTACGGTGTGTGCTGTCTCTGATGCATTGCTGATTAGTTTTGGCGTCACAGGCTTCGGGGCTGTTGTTAAGCAGTTTCCTCAAATCGAACAGATTGCTCGTTATGGTGGAGCAATGTTTTTGGGTGTGTATTCATTTTTAAGTTTCCGCTCTGCATTTACTGAAAATCATGCGCTAGAAGCAAGTGCTGAAACCAAAGACTCGTTAACCAAAGCGATAGCCATGTGCGTAGCGTTTACTTGGCTAAACCCACACGTCTATCTTGATACCGTTGTGCTATTAGGTTCTATTTCAACTCAATACCAACCAAATCAAATGTTATTTGGGGCGGGGGCGGTGTCGGCTTCTTTCGTGTTCTTTTTTTCGCTCGGTTATGGTGCTCGATTCTTGGCGCCTCTGTTTAAGAGCCCTAGAGCCTGGAAGGTGTTGGAATTTCTCGTGGGTGTGATAATGGCATCTATTGCAATATCATTAATCGTTTAACTGGCCTTATTTCATTATTTCTAAAAAAATAGAATTTTCTTTCGTCTTTTGTTGATGATGTTCGTCTTAGGGATGTAACTACAAATTAATGACCTGATACGGAGTCAACAATGATTAAACTGATTAGCTTTAAAAACTGCCCATTTGTTCAACGTGTAATGGGGGCTCTAGTCATGAAGAAAGTGCCATTTGAAATCGAGTACATTGAGCTTAACAACAAGCCGCAATGGTTTTTGGATATTTCCCCAAATGGACAAGTGCCTGTGCTAGTGACTGAAAACGACACGGTATTGTTTGAATCTGATGCGATTGTTGAATACCTTGATGATAAATACGCCCCTATCGAAGAGGTAACAGCCGAGCAAAAAGCATTGGACCGTGCTTGGTCTTATCAAGCAAGTAAACATTACATGCCACAATGCGGAACGATGGGAAGTAAAGACAAAGAAACTTTTGAAACACGTTTGGCTAATCTTCAAAAAGCGTTTCTAAAAGCTGAAAATAAATTAGGCGATACTCAATTCTTCAAAGGTGATTACATCTCGAATGTCGACATAGCTTGGCTGCCACTATTACACCGCGCATCGGTGATAAAAGATCGTTCAGGTTTTGATATGTTAGAAGGCTTCCCTAAAGTGCAAGCGTGGCAGACCGCTTTGATTAAGTCGGGCTTAACGGAGAAAACGGTACCTCAAGACTTTGTGGAGAAGTTTAGTGGTTTCTATTTAACGAATACTTATTTGGCAAGCCTTGCTGAAGCTCATTAATATTATATTCATTATTTTAAATATAATTTAACAGGGTTTGATTCTGAATAATTAGAAAGGATAAAATAAAGCTCACTCTATTAATCAATAGTGTGAGCTTTTTGTTTTCTACGGAGGGGAGAGTTAAGTAATAGCTAGAATGTATAAGCCACTTTATATGACTGCATGTGTGATTAAATTACTGATTTAAATGTATTTGTTTATGATAGGTGCAATGTGGATATTGTAACTCTTAGTTGTTTTTTTGCTTTTGCTCTATTTTGTCTCATAAATAAGACTATATAAAATTCGCTAATTATTCGCTTGGTGAATAAAAATTGTCGTGATAACTTCCCAATCACTCCGCAAATGAACAGTGTTTTATTGTTTATTAGGAGTCGCTTGAATAATTTATTTAAACAGTATCGCAACCGTTGGAATAGTGTCGGAAACCTATTAATAGTTGATGAACGGTACTGTGGGACAAACTAAAAAGGGTATTTTCATGCTTAAATCAACATTTCTATTAGGCCTAGTTGGCTTGGTTTCACTTCCTACATTTGCTGCTGGTATTGAGGGCGGTCCATACATTGGTGCTGGCCTTGGTGTACATCAAGATTCGGACACAGATGGTGGTGGCAATTTAGACGCTGAAAGCATGGGATACAGTCTTTACGGCGGTTACCAATTTAACCGTATTGTCGGCATTGAACTTGGCTACACGGACTACGCTGACTATGAGTCATATGGTACTAAGGTGTTTTCACCAACGTCTCTGTCTGTCGCAGCAAATCTTGGTTATACCTTCGACAACTCAATTCGCCCATTTGTACTAGCAGGTTTAAGCTACGTTGATCTGAATGCAAACAGCTCTAATGCATTTGATGATGATTCTGGCGCAGGTTTCCGCTTCGGTGTTGGTGTGGAATACACTCCAGTGGATAACCTAACACTTCGCCTGATCTCACAAGCGGATGCAGTAAACATCGAATTCTTCGATAGCCGTGGCAATAGACTGCAAAGCCGTGATGTCGCATTTAGCACAGTAACACTGGGTGCTTCTTACAATTTCTAACGCATGTTGAGACTTGAAATTGTTTATAGTTGATACGAAAGCCGCTCTCATTATGAGCGGCTTTTTTGTAGCTATAGCCTATGATGCGTTCATGCGTAAAATTAGTTGCTTTTCACAAGCTTATAAAAGGGAATTGTATGAGCGATTTTGGTAGATTATAGGTATTACCGACTTCCAGTGAGCAGCAATGAAGATTCTTCACACGTCCGATTGGCACCTTGGCCAAAACTTCTACAATAAAAGCCGTAAGAATGAACATGAACGTTTCTTACAATGGTTACTTGAGCAAGTTACTGAACATGACATCGATGCGATCATCGTTGCTGGTGACATTTTCGATACCAGTACGCCACCAAGTTACGCTCGTGAGATGTATAACAAGTTTGTTGTCGATTCGAACATGATCGGCTGCCAATTGGTACTGCTAGGCGGAAATCACGATTCCGTTTCGGTCCTGAAAGAGACCCAACAGCTGCTCAAATACATGGGTGCTGACGTCATCCCAAATACCAACGAAGATCATGCGGCTCAGGTTGTTGAACTCAAGGGTAAAACGGGCGATGTAGAAGCGCTTGTGTGTGCCATTCCATTTATTCGTCCTCGCGATGTGCTGACCAGTCAAGCCGGTGTAACTGGTGTTGAGCGTCAAAAACAGCTTGGCGATGCAATCAAGCAGCACTACCAAAGTGTTTATGAAGCAGCGGTCGCTAAGCGCTCTGCCTATGAAAACCATGAGCACATGCCAATCATCGCTACGGGACACCTTACTGCAATGGGTGTACAACAGTCAGATTCTGTACGTGATATTTACGTTGGTAACCTAGATGGCTTTGCTGCGGACGGTTTCCCTGATGCCGACTACATTGCTCTTGGTCATATTCACCGCCCACAAGTAGTGGCTAAACGTGAATACATTCGTTATTCCGGCTCTCCAATCCCACTTAGCTTTGATGAGCTTAAATCTCAAAAGCAGGTGTGCGTGGTTGAGTTTTCTGAAGGCGAACGAACCATTTCTCAATTGGCTGTCCCGACATTCCAACCGCTTGCTGAAATTAAAGGCGATTTGAGCGAGATAGAGTCTCAACTAAATCAATATATTGGTTTGGATGGCGAACAAAGTGTTTGGTTGTCGATAGAGGTTCAGGCTCAAGATTACCTATCTGATCTACAAGAGCGTATGCGTGCATTGACTGAAGGCTTGAATGTGGAAGTATTGCAACTGCGCCGCGCAAGAGAGCGTCGTAACCAAGCGTTGGAGCAAGAATCAGCAGAAACCCTGTCTGAACTGAGCCCAATGGATGTGTTTACCAAGCGTATTGCCTTAGAAGAGTTCGAAACTGAATCTGAAAAAGCCCGCTTAGAGCGAATGACGGTGAAGTTTAAGCAGGTCATGGTCGAAGTGTCTGAAAGCGATCAAGCAACAAACAAAGTAGAAGAGTAACGAGTATGAAGATTTTAAGCCTAGAATTTGAAAACCTAAACTCTTTGAAAGGGCGTTGGAAGCTCGATTTTACTCAATCACCGTTCGCAGAAAACGGCCTGTTTGCTATTACGGGTCCAACCGGTGCGGGTAAAACTACTATTCTGGATGCGATTTGCTTGGCGCTATTTCACCGCACACCTCGTTTGAAAAGTATCGCGAAGGGCAACAACGAGCTGATGACTCGCGGTACGGGTGAGTGTTTCGCTGAACTTGAATTTGAAGTGCAGGGCAAAACTTACCGTTCTAACTTCCATCAAAAACGAGCTCGTGGCAAGCATGATGGTGCACTGCAAACACCAACATGTGAATTTTCGGATGCAGACACAGACAAAGTCTTAGAGACCATGTTGACCAAGAAAACTAAGTTGGTAGAGCAGGTGACTGGTTTGGACTTCTCACGGTTTACTAAGTCGATCATGCTTTCTCAAGGCGAATTTGCCGCCTTCTTAAATGCCAACGCAAATGACCGGGCGGAGCTTCTAGAAGAGTTAACCGGTACCGAGGTCTACAGCCTAATATCAGAGCGTATTTATGATCACTTTAAGTCGAGTGAACAATCACTCAACCACCTGAAAGCGAAAGCAGAAGGTGTGAGTTTACTGTCTGATGAGCAGATTCAAGAGCTGACAACAGAGCGTGACACGTTAGAAATTGAACAGAAACGTTTAGCTGAACAATTAAAAGAGTGGCAAGCTCACCTTAGCTGGTGGAAAGACGTGACCAAAGCGCAGCATACTATTGCGACCAGTGAACAGGATTTAAAAACAGCGCAAGGTGATTTAGAGCAAAACCAATCATCCTTGGTTCGTTTGGCAAACAGCGAACCCGCTGAGAAATTGCGACCGTTGCACAAAGACCTAAAACGCTGCGAGCATGAGCTCAATCTTACGCAGATTAACCTAGATAACAGTACCAAGCTGCTCGCAGTGCGTGAGATCGAGAAGCTAGATGCCCAAACTAAGCTGACTCAAAGTAGCGAAGCGGTTGAAAAAGTTAAAGCGGAGCAACAAGATCAAGAGAGGATCATTGAGCAAGTCCGCCCACTCGACAACCAAATATCGGTACTCAAAGACAAGCATACCTCGGCAGTTAATGCCGCGAATACGCTGAACGAACAACACTCGCAGCAACGCAATCAACAGCTTGTGTTGGCGCAACAGATTGACGAGTTGAAACAGCAAGAAAAGCTGAGCGCCGAGTACCTAGAGGCACATAAGGCGAACCAACACCTCGAAAAGCACCTAGGCCAGTGGCAAGCTAAGGTTGAGCAAGTACGTACGTTAGAGTCTCAGCATTCACAGCAACTCAATTTGGCCAAACAAACCTATACGGCGCTAGAAGCTCAGCAAGCAGTGATTAAAAACGCACAGCAAACCAAAGCATCGCAAGATCAAGCTCTGGCTGAATTGGTGCTGGCCGAGAACAATACCAAGCAGCAATGGGAAGCGTTACACGCGAATACCAGTGAAACAGCGTTACTCGCCCAAAAAGAGTTATTGGAGCTTTGGAATCGCAACACTCATTCGTTGTTTGAAATCAATCGTGGCTTTTTAAACGCACAGCAACAGCTACACGTTAAAACACAGGCACATCAAACTAACACCCAGTTGGTCGACAAGCTTTCAAAAGAACGTGAAGTGTTGGTGGAGCGATATAAAGAGCGAGAGACTTCGCTTGAGCGTTTAACCTTGTTAATAGACCAAGAAGGAGAGTTAGCTAAGTATCGTGCGAAATTGGAGTTTGGCTCTGAATGTCCGCTGTGTGGTTCTACTGAACATACCATTGAGCAGTCACAAGACATGGCGAACTTGGTTGCTCAGCAAGAGCGTGAAAAACATGAGTTAGCGGTCATTAAGAAAGATGGTCAAGAGCATCGCCAACAGTTGGATTCTCTTGCTCCTATGATCACAGCACTAAGCGATGATATTCAACGAGCACAAGCGGATATCCAACAAGCTCAACTTAATTGGCAATCTGTAATAGGTAAGCTTCAACAGAGTTTGTCTGACTTTCCTAATGTGACGCTGGAGTTAACACTGCTTGCTGTGACTGACTTGGGGAATGAGATGGCGGTGACGGCTTTCGTCGAGCAATGTGAGCTTCACGTAAATCAAGCCCAGCAGCAGCTGAAAGTCTTAGTGGATGCTAAAAACAGCTATGCCGATGCGGAAAAACAACGTTTATCAGCGAGTGTTACGGCTGATAAAGCGCAAGCTAATCTTGTGTTAGCGGAGGAGCGCCTCAACGACCTTAATAAGCAAAACCAAGTCGCGAATGAGCAAGCAGCTCAAACCACGCAAGCCAAAGACCAACAATGGCACTCACTCAAAGAGAGTATTGTGGAAACCTCGATTGAGGCACCTGAACTTGAGCACATTGATGCTTGGTTTGCTGAAAAACTGCAAGCTTCAAACACATGGCTGCAAACCAAACAGCAACAGGCTGAACTAGAGAAGCGTTTGATTACTCAATGTGCTGAGCAAAAAACACTGGATGACAAGCTAAGCAGTGCGCAGAAAGAGCTGGATACGTTAAGTAAAGAAAGCGAATTGCTAACCTCGGAACTGGTTCGTGTTAGTGCTGAAAGAGCACAGTTGTTTGGTGAGCAAGACATTCAAGTCGCAAGCCAAGCGATGAAGCAAAAGGTAACAGATTCAGTCACAACATTTGACGCGGCTCAGCTGGTACTTAATCGCTGTGAATTGGAACATCGAACCGAACAAACCAAACATACAGGTTTTTCTGATGAGTTAACCGCGAAGCAATCAAGCCACACGCAAGCACGGACTGCTTGGGGCGAAGCTTTACAAGCAAGCCCATTCGAAGCTGAAATTGATTTTGAAGCGGCACTGCTTGATGAAGAGGTACGCACTCAATTACAAAACCTTAAGAGGTCTCTGGATGAAGCAATTGTCAGCGCACAAGCAAGGCTGAATACGGCAAAAGCAGCGCAAGTGGAGCTACAAAACCACGAAAATGCGCAAACATGGCAAGAACAAGATCAACAGCTAGTGGAGCAGGCAACGGCTGAGTGCCAAGATGCTCAGCAAAGCCATGCGAGCAAAATTGGCGCAATTTCTGCGAACCTTGAAACTGATCGTCAGAACCGAAGTAACCAGCAAGATCTGTTTAAGCAGATCTCTGAACAACAAGTCGAGTTTGATGATATTTCTCGTTTGAATTCGCTGATTGGCTCTAAGAATGGCGACAAGTTCCGCAAATTTGCCCAAGGCTTAACACTGGAAAACTTAGTGTATTTAGCGAATAAGCAACTTCAGCGTTTGCATGGTCGCTATGAGCTAAAACGTAAAGCTGACGACGGCTTAGAGTTACAGGTACTCGATACCTGGCAGGGAGATGTAATGCGCGACACCAAAACTCTGTCTGGTGGTGAAAGCTTCTTGGTGAGTTTGGCGTTGGCACTCGCGTTATCTGATCTTGTGAGCTACAAAACCAGTATTGATTCACTGTTCTTGGATGAAGGCTTTGGCACGCTTGATAGTGACACGCTAGACATCGCATTGAACGCACTCGATAACTTGAATGCCTCAGGAAAAATGATTGGCGTCATTAGCCACGTTGAAGCTTTGAAAGAGCGTGTGCCTGTGCAATTGAAAGTGACGAAACATGCAGGCCTTGGCGTTAGTGAAATGGAAAAGCAATACAAAGTGGTTGCTTAATATCTTTGAGATTGGTCGGTTGGTATTCAAAGCCAGCCTGTTGAGTTGAAATGGTTCCAACCTCAGTAAAGCAGATCCCCCACTCAGTCGTTCCTCCTTCTCGGGGATGACGGAGTGGGGGCTCTTAGTTGAGGCAAGCGAGCTTGGATGTGACAACTAATCTCATTCCCTATCGCGAGGTGCTAGCGCAATCGGTAGTGTTGTTGTGAGCTCTTCAACGAACTAGACCTATATAAGGAACCGACATGCACAAAAAACCGTACCTCCCAACAAAGACATGCCCTGTGTGTCAGAAGCCATTCGCATGGCGCAAGAAGTGGGAGCGTTGCTGGGAGGAAGTGGTGTACTGTTCTGAGCGTTGTCGACGTAACAAACCTAAGCAAAGTTAGCCTTTAACAAAGCTAGGTTTTGTTGGTGCAATCTTCGTTATTCCCTACCGTCAGGAAAGAGCGCAGTAGGGAATCTCACCAACGTTTAGCCAAAGTCTTAAAGAGATTCCCGACTCAGTCGTTTCCCCTTCTCGGGAGTGACGGTGAAAGGTTATGGAGTGGACTATTGCGTATACTTCCTACTTGCACAGTACTTAGTCATCGTCATGCCCATGTGTTCGGATGTCCCACGTGAGTGTAATAGACTTTGGATGCTTAATTGCCTCTTGGGCATTTATAAAAGGGTTCGACATACTTAATGTCGTCATTCCCTACAGCGAGGGACGAGCGTGATAGGGAATCTCAGTGAGATTCCGAAACTCCCAACCTTTTACTTCTAATTTACCAAGATAATTGTTCACCGTTATACGCGTAGAAATGACCGCTTTGCTCTGGTGTGGCGGTGCGAATAATGTCGACGAGCTGATGTGCCACGTAAGCTGAATCAAATAGCTTGCCTTCCGGTACATTTGCTTGAAAGGGTTTTGACAACGCAGTATCAGTCGTCCCTGGGTGCAGCGCTAATATGGTGCCTTTCTTAATGGTTCGACCCCATTCAATTGACATGGTTTTAATGAACATGTTGAGTGCTGCTTTTGATGAACGATAGCTATACCAACCACCTAATCTGTTATCTGAAATGCTACCAACCTTGGCGGAAACCACCGCAAACTTGGGGTTGTCGCTTGCTTTGAGAAGTGGAGTGAAATGCTTTGCGAGCAACAAGCTTGGTAGGGTATTCACAGACATGTTTTTGAGGAAGAACTCTGGGTCGATGGACGAAAGGTTCTTTTCAGGCCCCAATTCTGGCGTATGTAACATCCCAACGCAGTTAATCAGCCAATCGAGTTGACCAAATTGAGATCGTAATGCGGCAATATCGGATTCTTGAGTCACGTCAACCTGGTGCCAAGTCAGGCGTTTGTCATCAACCTCAGGCTTTTTAGAATGGTAAGTCGCTGCAACACGAATATCGAGAAAATCAAAGCGAGACAGCTCAGAGAGTAGGTGTTTAACTACGGCGAGACCAATGCCGCCACTACCACCAATAACCAATATATGTAGTCTGAGTTGCTCCACCATTATAAGTTCTCCAAATTAGTTAGTCGTTGTTCTGCGGTATCTAGTATCGCTTGCTGTTCTTGTTCATCCATGTTGTCCCAAGAACGATAAAGCATTCCCATGCGAGGGTTTCGGTTTAAGGCATCGCGGTGTTGATTCATAAAGCGCCAATACAAACTGTTGAACGGGCATGAGCTTTCACCAGTGCGCTCTTTAATCTTGTAATGACAGCCTTTGCAGTAGTCACTCATGCGATTAATGTACGAACCGCTGGCAGAGTATGGTTTGGTTCCGACGATCCCGCCATCCGCAAATAGTGCCATACCTCGCGTATTTGGCATTTCAACCCATTCAATCGCATCTACGTAAATGCCGAGGTACCAACTGTCGACTTGGTCTGGTGCAATGCCTGTGATTAAGCAGAAGTTGCCCGTAACCATAAGTCTTTGGATATGGTGGGCATAAGCAAACTCTAGTGACTGATCAATCGCGTGTTTCATGCAATTCATCTTAGTTTGACCATCCCAAAAATAATGCGGCAATGCTCGGTCTGCTGAGTAATGGTTCTTGCTAGCGTAAGCTGGCATGTTCGCCCAATACACCGCGCGTATGTACTCACGCCAACCCAAAATCTGACGAATGAACCCTTCAACCTGTGCAATATCGATAATGGGTGCACCTTGCTTAGAAGAAGCGTGATAAGCCGAAAGAGCTGCATCAATAACTTCGCTAGGGCTAAGAAGCTTACTATTTAACGAGAATGAGAGGCGGCTGTGGTACAAGCTCCACTTTGAATCGTGTTCCGCCGTCATTGCATCTTGAAAGTGACCAAACAGGGGCAGACAGACTTGGCAGAAGTGAGCGAGTAAAGACAAACTTTGTGCACGATTCACAGGCCAAAGTAGTTGGTCACCGACTCGTCCTATGGTCGCTACTTGATGGCGTTCAATACGCTCTAAGATGGATGAGATATCGTTGGCAAACATCAAGGGTTGTGGCAGGTTTTCGATGTCTTGTTTCTTGAGCTTTTTACGGTTGTTTGCATCATAGTTCCATTTGCCGCCGACTGGTTTTCCATCGTTTAAGAGAATATCGAAACGCTTTCTCATTCGGCGATAGAAATGCTCCATCATTATGTGTTTGTCTTTCGGAAACTGTTCTTCGATTTCGGAAAAAGGAAACATGAAGTGCTCGGAGTCGTAGCATCCTTTGATAGTGTTAGGCAGTTTGAGTTTGTTGAGCTGTTCTAATAGACGATATTCGTCTGGTCTTTGGTATTCAAATTTCTCGGCGTTAAACTCGTTTGTGTAGTGCTGAAGTACGGCATCGAGATCTTTAAATTGTGCCGTATCATCTAAGGTTAAATGCAACACTTGGTGCCCACGTTGTGCCAACTCTTCAGCGAAATAGTCCATGGCGGAGAAGAACGCTGCCACTTTTTGGATATGCGAGGCAACATAGTCGGTTTCCTGCTTGAGTTCGGCGATGATGTAGATTACGTCATCACTAACATGATCAAACCAAGAGTGCTCAATATTGAGCTGGTCACCTAAAATTAGGCGTACAGTTTTGTAGTTCATATTACGTCCTGATATCGAGTTGACGTTGAAGCTTCATCATCCCGGTGCCACTTGTTGATAAAGGCGTGCTCTGGATCATACATATCTGTCTGCTTAACCAGATCGAAGTGACGGGATTTAGATTGTGATTGATTGGCTGCTCTTGGTTTGTTGGCGTTCTGAGGAGCCTGTGGATTCAACGCTCCAGCGATATAAGCCCAGTTCCCCCAATTCGACGCCACATCGTAGTCGATGAGTTGGCTTTCGAAATAGGCGGCACCGTGACGCCAATCAATACCGAGCTCATGAATCAAGCAGCTCGCCACCAGCTGTCTGCCTCTGTTAGACATATAACCCGTTGCGTTAAGCTGGCGCATGCAGGCATCAACAATAGGGTAGTTGGTGTTGCCGCTTTTCCATTTCGCGAAGCTTGCTCCCGCAGCGGTATCGAGCAATTGTTTATTAAATAGATCGTTAGAATCTCGACCAAACAGCGACGTCCTCAGCGTTAAGCACTTCCAATAGAAATATTCACGCCATAACAACTCAAAGTAAATCCAGTATGTAGAATCGTTCGCGCCACGATGCGCTTCAAATTGCTTTAAGTGGCGGTAAATAGTTTTTGGCGAAACACACCCTAGTGCTAGCCATGGCGAAAACTTAGTTGAGTTCTCAAGGCCATCTAATGCATTTCGCGTCTGTTTGTAGGTTCCCGCATAGTCACGTGAAAAGTAGTTTTCTAAGTGGGTTAACCCTGCCGTTTCACCGCCTACGTAGTCGCCTGTTTTTGAGTCATCTAATCTAAGTGTCGGCTCTCTGTAAGAGCCAGTAGACGTGAGTGGTGCTGGTGGAAGGTAAGTTATCACGTGCTCTTCTGTCTCAATCTCTAAATGTTCAACTTGAAGACGGAACTTGGTGAACGAACGAGGAAACTTGGACAGTTCGAAGGGGAACGCATCACTCTCAAACAGAGTAGTGTGATGCTGCTGAGAGATGAACAAATCAGGACACTGCGTTAACGTATCGATTATTAACTGTCGCTCGTCATAGGCACAATGAGAATTGGCAAAAAAGTGTGTCACATGCTGAGATTTGACGAGTTGAACTAAGTTCTCGTTAGTATTTTGGTCTAACACAAAAAGGCGTTGTCCAAGGTGTGACAAGCTCGAGGCTAAATTATCAATAGACTGCTTAATGAAAAGGTGACGATGCGGCCCGTTTTCCTGTTCTTGTGAAAGTCGGACTGAATAGGTAGAAAGCTTTGGTTCAATTGCAACACACAGTAGCTCATCGACGAGCTGCGACGCCTGATAAAGTAGTGTGTTATCGTTGATTCTTAAGTCATTTGTAAAAAGATAGAGACCAATCTTTTTCATGCTTACACTCGTGAATTGTTAATTATTAGACGCTTACGATTTGATACGTTAACAAGATCACAAATGATGTCGGGAAAGAGGTAGTGCTTAGCCAGAGGAAAAGGAACGATTATAAAAGGGTATTCAGCGAATCGGACTATGCCAACCAATAATACCGATAGAGGTTGGCAATGCTGAGTGCTTTAGCCGTTTAACAGGTGGGCTATTCCATTGGAACCACCAAGATATCGATCGGAGAAGTATCGATTATCTGTTTAGAATGGGAAATAAGCTTGTGCCAAAAATCATGGTGATGGCCGCACATCAATAGGTCAACGTTATTTTGTGAGATAGTATTCTTGAGCTTATCGTTGAGATCGCCCGTACCTACAAAAATATGCTTAATAGGGTGCTTTGCGTAAGCCTCGAACTCTTTCAAGTGGTTAACGGCATCTTGATTGATGGGTAGATCCCCGTCGTTTGCTTGAATATCAACCAGCTCAGGGTAGATTTCTCCATGAGTACCATCGATGTAGACAAACGAAATACCCGCATCGAGTTTATCTGCAAAGAAAGTCGCTCTATCAATCAGTATCTTAGTGTCGTCAGACAGCTCAACGGCGACTAGAATATGTCGGTATTCCATAATTTAAGCCTTTTGTTGTGGGTTATGTAACAAGCATAGTTTTTGTTAGCGCAAATGATATCGAAGAGGTCTCATATTAAGGAAAATCATCATTCAAAGATCTTATAAAGGCTTTCTTGTATATAGCGCTTTGATTGATAAGAAATTTACAAAAAGTTGATATAGTGGATGAAGCGCTAGCTTATGCTGTTATATAGGCTTGCAAGTTCAATGCGCCACCAATGAAGAGGCATCAATGACAGCATTACTCACCATTCCCACCCGAACACTTGGCTTTGATTACGATATCGAGATTCGTGATTGGTCACAAAAATTGGTTGGCTTCCATGTGTTTGAAGACGGACGACGTCCACTCGATGGTGGTATTGGGTTAAGCCTTAATCTCATAGAGCAATTTGATGTTAACGGGCGATGGTTAGAAACTCTGCCAGCACGCTACCGCGAAATCACAGATAACTTTCCAGAATATCAGTACCAAATGTTATGGTTGGCGGCTAACACCTATGAAGCGGCGCAACTGTTGGAGTTACGGCCTGTTATCTTGGCGCTGATTTGCATGAAATACAGTGTTGATAATCAGAAGGCTTTGGAACTGAGCCGTTTAGGGCAAAAGAAGATCCTAGCTAAGCTTGGTTTAGATAGCAACAAAGCGACGCTAAAGTTTATTGATAAGCTTGAGCTGCACTATAACGTTGGCGATGAACTCGACCATATTGTGCGAATTTTAGAGCCGCTGCAAAGACGTGTTCTGAAGTTTAAGCACTACTCGAAGGTTGGCTACACGGCACTACGCTTAGATCAGGTACACCCATTTTTAACTGGCAGTCGATTGGGTATTGCAATGGTTGAAGAGGGTAGACTCAATTCTCCGTCGAAGATGGCGATGTTCCAAGATGCAATATTGTTGGGACAGGATTTAGAGATTGATGATCCTTTACGTTCAATAACCAGTCAGAACTCGTTCGCAATGTTCGAACAACTCCACGACCGTTGGACTGAGCAACGTCAAATGCGACGTTTAGAAGGCAATCGCCCTATGGACATGGATATCCCGTATCCGGTTCCTTTGCTAGGTAATGATAACATTCATCCCATTATGGATTACTTTGATCTTGAGAAAGAAGGCATCGAGCAAAAGCACTGCATTGGCGTGTATCATAATCGCATAATGAGTGATCGCTATGTGGTGTTTCGAATGATGAAACCTCAGCGCCTAACCATAGGTTTGCGTCGTGTTCCAAGCAAAGCGTTTCCGTTTGAGATTGACCAAATCTGCGGTAAAAGAAACGCGCCACCGACGGAGGCAGCTCGCCAAGTGATTCACGATTGGTTAGAAGCGAGTAAGCAAACGTACCCTAATCAAAATTGGGTAAAGTAGACTGGTTAAAGTAGAAGGGAATCTATATGTATCAACAAGGCGATTTGTGCCCACATTGTGGTTTGATTATTGCGATGCCAACGGACTTACAAGCGGAATGCTTAGGTTGTGGAGAAGAGATTGATCAAGACGCAGACTATGATCATTATGAGGAAGAAGAGTAGCGTAATACTGCTGTTATGTGAGTTGTTTAACTCACTGGTTCTCATTTCTATCGTTCGTATTTAAAAAGGAAGTTTAAATGCAAAAAGTCGTTTTTAGACAATGTGTCCAGCATTCTCCACACTGGCAAGAGCTCGAACGCCTTTTTCAAAGTGAATGGGCGGACTTTGAGTTTAAATCGGCCTATCCAGAACACTCGGACCCAACCAACACTCATCTACCGCCAGTTATCGTGGTTATTCGCGAAAATGTTGTCATCGGTGGTTTAGCGTACTCCCATTTTCAAGAACCTCATCAAGTAAGGGATGTCGTCTGGATTAATGCTGTTTATGTTGATGAGAAATGGCGAGGCCAAGGCATTGCGAGTGAATTGATTAAGCGAGCGGTTGAACAAATGCCAGCCTTCTACCGGTCTAAAGTCGAGGAAGATTCTGCGTCTAACCTTTATGCCTATACCAACATACCGTCTTTGTACCTTTCTCTCGGTTGGTCGATCGTTAACATCAATACCGACCCAGACCATCATGTGGTGTGTGTTTCTTTTTGAGCAAACGTATCGGCTTACGATGTTAAAAGTGTTTAGTTTTATGTAAGAAACAGAGCCAATATCGCCAATAAATCAAACAACTAGACGCTGATTAAAGCTATCAATACGATTTATTACGGCAGTTGTTGAGCACGAAGCCTATATTGACTAGAATGACGCACTTTTTTTATTTACGTACATACAGGTAATGAACATGAGCGATACTAATTCAAGACCAGCTTTACCAGATCATCTTGCAGGCAACCCACGCAGCCCACACCACGTGGCTGAGTGTTTCGAATACCCAATCGGTATCCGTCTAAATGGTAAAGAGCGTACTGATGTTGAAGAATACTGCATCAGCGAAGGTTGGGTGAAGATTCCTTCTCCTAAAGCACTTGATCGCTTCGGTCAGCCAATGCTTATTACTCTTAAAGGCACTGTAGAAGCTTACTACATCGAAGAATAATAGATGGTTGTAGCTGACTCAGCTGCCGAATTCTGTTTATAGAAGGGTCTAGAGAAATCTAGGCCCTTGTTGTATGCATCGTTTGGATTAGTAGTGTTTACCAAGCAATACCTGCACCGATGGAAAACTCTAAATCTTCTCCTTCGGCTTTATCAAAACCTGCGGTCACAACGAAGCCTGTGTCCGTAATATAGGTTGCATCTAAGCCACCAACTTGTTTTGTCGCGCTATCAGAAAGCTCGTGTCCTTCGAAAGTAATATCCGTGTGTGTTCGTTTGATCCCGTAGCCGGGTGTGATGTACAAGTTATCAGTGATACCGATCGGTGCATGGAACTGATATTCGTTGTCGCGTTGTTTGTACTCGTAAGCCCCGTCATCCTCGTTATATGCAGAGCGTGTAAACTCAACACCATAACCAACGGTTCCCGGACCACGGTATTTCACATAAGAAGCAGACCAATCTCTCCAGCCTCTTTCAGCAGATAGGCCAAACGTCACGGCTGTTTCTTCTTGAGTCTGTTCGAAAGCGTTAACATGAGATGTAGAGAACAAAAGAAGAGAAGCTAACACTGTAAAGGGAAGGGCTTTGATAATCATTGGATCGCTCGCTTATGTGTACTTAGTCGAGACGCATATCGGTGATATGGAACGCCATTAAATGAGTAACCTAGTCGGGATCGTCCTTGAGTTGTTTTTGTTATCTGTTTCCGTTGTTCTTGTTTTGAACAGGCACTCTCCAATTGAAAGAGTGCCTGCTCTATAGGGTGTCATTATCGTGAGGAGTGAAAGTCCACTATTTTAAAGTGCGTAGTTTGTTTACCTGCATCTTGGTACGTACTTTTGTCACTTCAGCATGAGTAGGCAGTTTGTCTTTAATTTTGTTCTTGATGTCGGCAACCGGGATAAAGTTCCACTTACCATCATGATATTTAACAACAAATGTTTCACGGTCTATTTCTTCACGGAAAATCCAAACACCATCGTCTAAACGTTTAAAGTCGCCAATCACGTTACCGTTGGTGTCTCTCACTGTCCAAAACGTGTATTCAGTGTCTTGGTAATTCTCTCTAGTACCATTAATTTCTTTGTCACCTGCAGTTACTTTGACATGACCATCGTTAATTAATATTTCACCGACTCGTATGTCGTTAACATATATCCCGTATAAGGTTTCACCTTCGTAGTCTCGTTCTTTCACGGCGCCAAGCTTTGCGTCGTCGTGACCTTTATTGAAAAACGGAATGTCACCGATATCTGGGATGTAGACGAAACCTAGATCAGCTTGTTCAATGATATCTGCGATATTTTTTGAATCGCCTTTACCATATCCAGGGTCGATATTATCAAACCCATTGTCGACATCACTATCAGAGTCGCCGTTTCCAAAACCTGGGTCGATATTTTCATAGCCATGATCCCCATCGAATTGTGGTTGTGCGGGGGCTGAGGTTCCGCCAGATGAGCAACCCGCAAGAACGGCAGTAAGGACAAGCGCGATAAGTGATTTGTTCATGATGTTTCCTATCGTTGGGTTTGTTCAAAACAGTTGATGCGCAGAAAGTGTGTCTCGAATGCCAATAAGTTTGACTTAGTTATTCTGCTACATCGCTTGAAGTGAACGATACGCAAACATGAGTGTTCAATAAATAAACTGAATCATAGTTGTCACATCACGATTGGTTATGTTTTATGTGGCTAAAAGAACGCTAGTGGGGATGAGTTGTATATGGAGGGTAGGAGACTGCGGTCTGTTGTTCGCGGCAATAACCCACAAAACTCAGCATTCAATATGAAGCCAGAACAATAATACGACGTGTTGCGGTTGTTTTGTGCTCGATTGCTCAAGTTTGGCTAGTCATAGTTCGGTTAACGATTGGTTGAATAGTAAACGAATCGTCAAAAATATGAAGCGTGGTCTAATTAAATGAAACTAATTTGCTGTATTTAAACAATTTTATTGTTAATAGCTATATGCATCACAGAAATTATCCCTGAAGCACATACAATCCCTCCTGTTTTCGAATGAGCGTATATTTTTTCGTTCGAGCATTTTATATTTCCTTCGCCCAATAATATGAGGTTCCTATGTTTGGAATATTCAAACCTATGGCGCATATCGATCGCTTGTCATCAGATAAGATCGATAGCACTTACACACGATTACGATGGCAACTGTTCATCGGTATTTTTGTTGGCTATGCGGGTTACTACCTAGTCCGTAAAAACTTCAGTTTGGCAATGCCTTACTTGATTGAACAGGGTTTCAGCCGTGGTGAGCTAGGGGTGGCATTAGCAGCCGTGTCTATTGCTTACGGTTTATCTAAATTCTTAATGGGTAGCGTTTCTGACCGTTCAAACCCTCGTTATTTCCTCAGTGGTGGCTTGTTAATGTCGGCACTGGTTATGTTCTGCTTTGGTTTCATGCCTTGGGCAACGGGCAGCATCACAGCCATGTTTATTCTTCTATTCTTGAACGGTTGGTTCCAAGGTATGGGCTGGCCAGCGTGTGGACGAACCATGGTGCACTGGTGGTCACGTAAAGAGCGTGGCGAGATAGTGTCGGTATGGAACGTTGCTCACAACGTGGGTGGTGGATTGATTGGTCCAATGTTCCTATTGGGTCTGTGGGTTTTCAACGATGATTGGCGAACCGCTTTTTATGTTCCTGCATTTTTTGCCACTCTCGTTGCTATTTTCGTTTGGTTTACGGTAAGAGATACGCCTCAGTCTTGTGGTCTACCGCCGATTGAAGAGCACAAGAACGACTACCCAGATGATTACGACAAATCTCACGAAACTGAGATGACTGCGAAAGAGATCTTCTTTAAGTACGTATTCAATAACAAACTGTTGTGGTCAATTGCCATCGCGAACGCGTTCGTATACTTGATTCGTTATGGGGTACTGGACTGGGCTCCTGTGTACCTAAAAGAAGCGAAAGACTTCTCTGTAGATAAATCTTCTTGGGCTTACTTCTTGTATGAATGGGCAGGTATCCCTGGTACGTTATTGTGTGGTTGGATCTCAGACAAGCTATTCAAAGGTCGCCGTGCTCCAGCTGGTATCTTGTTCATGGTATTGGTTACTATCGCCGTTCTAGTTTACTGGTTTAACCCAGCGGGTAATCCAACCATTGATATGTTGGCTCTTATCGCGATTGGTTTCCTAATCTATGGTCCGGTAATGCTAATTGGTCTATACGCACTTGAACTTGCACCTAAGAAAGCTGCGGGTACAGCAGCAGGTTTAACAGGTCTATTCGGTTACTTAGGTGGCGCAGTTGCAGCAAACGCAGTACTTGGCTTCATGGTTGACCATTACGGATGGGATGGTGGTTTCACTATCTTGGTGGGTGCTTGTGTCGCTTCAATCATCTGTCTTCTATACGCGTTTGTCGGTGAGCGTAAGCACCATAAAGAGAAAAGCCTTGAGCGAGAGAAAGAGGCAATAGCTTAATCATTCTTTAACTCAACAGCATCATACTAATAGTTAAACGAGGCAGGGATAACCTGCCTCTATTTTATCAAGGAATAGAACAATGAAAACAACGTCACTGTCCCTGACTCTCTTGGCTCTAAGCTTATCGGCTAACGCCTTTGCCGACCCTTTGGTTATTGCTCACCGAGGCGCGTCGGGTTACTTACCTGAGCACACTCTGCCTGCTAAGGCTCTTGCGTATGCAATGAAACCCGATTACATCGAACAAGATGTTGTGATGACCAAAGACGACCAGCTCGTCGTACTTCACGATCATTATCTAGATCGCGTTACCGATGTTGCAGAGCGATTTCCTGACCGTGCGCGTGAAGATGGGCGCTACTACGCGATAGATTTTACGCTCGCTGAGATTAAGTCATTAAGAGTGACAGAAGGCTTTAAGCTAGATGAGCAAGGGAACAAAGTCGCAGGTTACCCAACACGCTTCCCAATGTGGCAGTCTGATTTCCGAGTACCAACGTTTGCAGAAGAAATCGAAATGATCCAAGGCTTGAATAAGACCCTTGGTTATGACGTTGGTATTTATCCAGAAATCAAAGCACCTTGGTTCCACCGTCATGAAGGCAAAGACATTTCTAAAGCAGTACTGGCTACCTTGCATCAATATGGTTACCTATCTAAAGACGATAAGGTCTACTTGCAGTGTTTCGATGCAAACGAACTAAAGCGTATTAACGACGAACTCATGCCAGCGATGGAAATGGACCTCAAGCTTGTTCAGCTAATGGCTTACACCGACTGGAATGAAACCATGACTTACAAAGGCGACGTAGCGACGCCTTATAGTTACGATTGGATGTTCGAGAAAGGCGGTATGGCAAAAGTGGCGACTTATGCTGACGGTATTGGCCCTTGGAAACCTATGCTGGTGGACGATGCATCAACCAAAGACAACATCATCATAAAGCCATTGATGAAATCAGCGAAAGACGCAGGCTTAGATGTTCACCCATACACATTCCGCGCTGATCCAGGCCGAATTCCAGGTTATGTAGATAACTTCGATGGGATGTTGGATGTGTTTTATAACCAAGTGAAAGTCGACGGTGTGTTTACCGACTTCCCAGATAAAGCGGTAGACTTCTTAAACCGTTAATTGGTTAATCCACACCAAAATACAAAGAGTTAAAAGCACTGCCTGAAGGTGTTTTTAGCTCTTTTTTGATCTAACAATCCTGCATTAAATCTACTCTCTTAACACACTTTCATTGTTACTTGGTTTACACCGTTTACACTCCTTGATAGGTTACGCGCAATGCAGTCAGTTGCTCAATATGAAGTGCTTCTGGCTGAAACGAATATTGAAAATGGACCCATCATGGAAGAAAGAAGCAAAGCCTATCTAGATAGCTATCTCAATACACTGCCGGCTGAAGTTGCCAAACAATACACCTCATTCAGTGCCGACTATTACTGTGCGGATGAATACAACGCCAATCTATGTGCGCAGCTGATACTGAAAGGTGAAAAACAAGCCTCGTGCAGCATGGAATATTGGTACAGCCATGAAGGCGAAACCATGCCTGTTGTTGGACATTTACAGGTGGTCACTGATTGGCACGGTGAACCTGTCTGTATTGTTGAACTTACGTCGGTTTTACTATGCCCATATAACCAGGTAACTGCTGAGTTTGCTGCCGCTGAAGGTGAGGGTGATAAAACGTTGGCATGGTGGCGAGAAGCACATTGGAACTTTTTTTCTCGTGAGTGTGAAGAATTAAAGATCACACCAGGTGAAGACATGATGTTGGTGCTTGAGCGTTTCAAAGTCGTCCATCATTAATTGGTTTGGGCTATACAGAGTGTCACAAGTTAAATGAATCTTAACCCGTGGCACTTAAAGCTCAAAAACGGCAAAGCAATAGAACAAGGAGTGTGTAGTGAAGATTGCGATATTGGATGATTATCAAAACATAGTAAAAAGCCTCGAGTGTTACCGTAAGTTAGAACAACATGACGTCACCGTATTCACCGAGACCTATCCAGAAAATGAACTAGCGTTGAAGCTATACGATTTTGGGTACTTGTGCTCATCCGCGAGCGTACCGAAATCACGGAGTCGCTGCTATCTAAACTGCCAAACCTAAAAGTGATCAGCCAAACCGGAAAAGTCAGTAATCACATCGATCCACAACTGTGTGAACGTTTCGGTGTGAAAGTGCTAGAAGGACGAGGTTCACCTGTCGCGCCCTCCGAGCTCTGTTGGGCATTGATTATGGCGGCATCTCGTCACATTCCTACTTACGCTTCAAACCTCAAACAGAACCAATGGCAAGATTCAGGCGTACTTGGTTTAGGCAGAACGCTAAGGGGCTTAAAGCTTGGCATTTGGGGCTATGGAAAAATCGGGCGCTGCATCGCGCAATACGCCAAAGCGTTCGGGATGGATGTCATGGTGTGGGGTAGCCAGAACTCGCGAGACCAAGCACAAGCCGATGGTTTTGAGGCGGCAGCAACCAAGCAGGCATTTTTCGAGAGTGTTGACGTACTCTCATTACACCTTCGTTTAAACAGTGTCACTAAAGGCTGTGTTACTGCTAATGACCTCAGCGTAATGAAACCTGACTCGCTATTCGTGAATATCAGCCGAGCGGAGTTAGTCAAACCAGAAGCCTTGCTTAACGAACTCACTAAGGTACCAAGCAAAAGAGCAGCAATAGATGTGTTTGATATTGAACCTGCGACACCAGATAACGAACCGCTGTTGTCTCTACCAAACGTGACAGCAACACCGCATTTAGGCTACGTTGAACAAAATAGCTACGAACTCTACTTTGATATCGCTTTCGATAACATTCTGTCCTATCAAAAAGGTGGCATATAGAGCTAGAATCTGCCCAAACAAAAAAAAGGTAGAGAAAGTATGAACTTAACAGTCAGACAAGTCGTAGTAAGCGATGCTCAAGGCATAATTGACGTATTGAATCCAATTATCACTGAAGCGCGTTACACTATCTTGGATAAGACGTTTACGGTCGAAGAAGAAAAGGCATTTATTGAGTCATTTCCAGAGCGAGGCGTATTCAGTGTCGCTGTCAATGAAACGACTGGTGACCTGCTTGGTTTTCAAAACGTAGAACCGTTTGCCTCTTATACGAAAGCCTTTGATCATGTCGGTATTATTGGGACGTATGTAGACGCAAACAGCCGGGGGCAAGGCGTTGCAAAGCAGCTATTTGATCACACATTCGAAGTCGCAAAAGCCAAAGGCTACGAAAAGCTTTTTGCTTATGTCCTAGCCGATAACGAGCGCGCATTAGCGGCGTACCTCAAACAAGGCTTTGAAACTGTCGGAATTGCAAAGAAGCACGCCAAGATAGGTGAGCAGTACTTTGATGAGATTCTCATCGAGAAATTCTTATAAGTACGGTGATACATTCGTAACATCATCGATGCAGGAGGCATGATGAGCAAAGGCATAAAATCAACGGCTTCAACCAAGCTGACCAAAACAGTGTTATTTGATTGGGGCAACACCTTAATGATCGACTTTCCAGATGCACAAGGGAAAATGTGTGACTGGGAAACCGTACAAGAAGTGAGTGGAGCACAAGCTTTACTCGCTGAATTGTCCAAGCATCACAACATCTACATCGCTACTAATGCGGCCGACTCAAGCAAAACTGACATCATCCGCGCGTTTGAGCGAGTTGGCTTGTCCCAATACATTGATGGTTACTTCTGTAAGGCGAGTATTGGCTTATCTAAATACGAACCGGGCTTTTATCCTGCGATCATCTCGCAACTCGGGATAAAGCCACAAGAGATCACCATGATTGGCGATACCCTAGAAAAAGATATTTACCCTGCGCTTGAAGCTGGCCTACAGGCTGTTTGGCTGAACACCGAAGGCGCGGCTACAGATACAAACTTACCTATCGTTGAGGTTCAAAACCTGACCGAACTACTGGAGTTATACAATGGATGATCATTCCGAGATTTGGCGTCAGTATTATCAAAAAGCCTTAGATAAGCCTCATTTAAAAAGAACAGAATTCGCTATGAAGCTGAACGAGTCACGCTTAAATGTCGCGATCGACTGTGGTTGTGGTACAGGAAGTGACATTGCGTTTTTAGAGCAGCAAGGCCACCAAGTTTATGGCTTCGACGTAAATCCTGACTCAATATCGATATGTAGAGACAGGTTCGGTCAAAAAGCTTTGGTCGAGATATCTCAGAGCGCATTTGAAGATTATGATTATCCCAAAGCCGGGCTAGTGATTGCTAACTCCAGTCTATTTTTTGCAGAGCCGAATCAGTTCGATCAGACGTGGCAACGAATCATCGATAGCATTGAAATCGGTGGTGTATTTGCGGGCGATTTCATGGGGGTAGACGATAGTTGGGCTTATGGTTATCGAACCTCTACGACGCCTCTCACAAAGGCAAAAGTACTGAGTCTATTTGATGCGTTCGAAGTTATCCGTTTTCACGAGCGGGACGAACAAGCGCTTACATCATTAGGCAAGATGAAGCATTGGCATACTTATTCTGTTGTAGCGATTAAGCGACGTTCAACCTAGTAACGTTAAACTAAAATTTTCTGTGCGTTCATTTTGAAAGCAACTTCTCATTTGTTGTCTAATTAATACTCTAAGCTAAGCCTATATTTCTAATAGAGGGGCTAGGTTATGAGTATCGAACGTCATGGAATATCGGTTGGAATTGAGCGTGTTAGCGGCGAAACCATCATCGTGTTCAAAGCGAAAGGGAAATTAACGCACGACGACTATCAAGCAATGATACCCATCTTAAAAACCACCATAAAAGAGATCGATTCGTCCGCACTGAAGATGCTTGTTGATATCTCCACATTAACGGGCTGGGAACTGCGCGCCGCGTGGGATGATTTCAAACTCGGGCTAGAACTCAACTCCAAGATAGACAAAATCGCTATTTGTGGTGATAAAAGCTGGCAAGAACTGGCATCAAAAGTCGGTAGCTGGTTTGTGTCTGGCGATATCAAGTCATTCGAAGAATACGACTCTGCCATTGAGTGGCTTGTTGATTAGATTCATCACATCTTATTTCAAGTCACAGCTGGTGGTAAGTGTTTACCTTTAACGAACCACCAGCTGTCATTCATCGACTCCCAACGTCATTTTTTATGTAATTCAATAGAATATGCTGACTGCTGTAGGTAACATACCGCCCATGCGATATCGTCGCTTTAATTAGAATAAGAAGCACAATAACAAGGTCTATTAACATGAATAAGGTAATTGATAAGCTCGCTTGGGTATTCATTCAAGATGGCAAGCTGCTGATGGTGAGATCAAAAGGAAAAGAACTGTTTTACTTACCGGGCGGAAAACGCGAAGAGGATGAAACTGACGAGCAAGCATTGCTTCGTGAAATCAAAGAAGAGATTTCAGTCGATTTAGTACCTGATTCAATCAAATACGTTGAGACGTTTACTGGCCAAGCTGATGGCAAAGCGGAAGGCGTTTCTGTGCAATTGACTTGTTACGCTGCTGATTACACGGGCGAATTATCGCCAGACGCTGAAATCGAAGAGCTTAAGTTTGTCGATAGCAATGACAGAGAAGTATGTTCATTGGCGGCACTGGTTGCGCTAGATTGGTTAGAAGAGAATCAATACTTGTCGTAATAACAAGATAAGCTCTACAAAAGTTCACAATTATGAAAAGCTTGAAGGGCGACTTCCTTTCATTAAAAGGTCGAGTCTTCTTTGAGCTTTTTTCGTATCTTGCAGATCCACCACTTCAATCATCTCACACTCATCCCTCACCATTTCATTGATTAGGCTAGGGTAGTGTCGGCAATCCTCTGGGCGGTCTAAGTAAATACTGCAGGTGTATTTGGCTTGAGCGTTCGTGTTTTTGTTCGGGACGAGTTCTAGAAACGGGCAACGAGTTAAACGCTCACCAGATTCAGGATCAAACCAAATCTCACCACCACGAACATATTCAAAGATGTCTGGGTTGAACAGTTCCCACAAGTCAATCTCTTCTTGAGTCGCGGCGAGGTCGCCATCTCCATATTTGATGCAGCATTTTCCGCATTGATTACAATCTTTCATTCTTGGCTTCTTAGTTAGCTAACTCTTGTAATGTTATCACTGATACGCGTGGCACGTTGATTTTGTTGTCCAGAGCTTAGAAATAGCGCGAGGCGCAAACAACCATTGGCAAAGTGAACCGACGCACTGCCATAAACAGTGATACAATTTGGCTTCATATGTGATTAATACAAAGGCTCCAAATGAGAACGATCTACACCACTGAAGGCGACATTAACGCAAAGAAACAGAAAGACGCTTATCCAAAACTGGCGTTATGTGAAAACTGTGTGCGTGACTATGTGGTGATTGAACAAGGTGAGAGCACTTACAAGCCTTGTGCTAAATGTGGTGCCGACGATTAATGCGCCTCGATAAATTCCTTTGTAAAAGCACAGACCTCACTAAGTCAGAAGCGATTGAAAGAATTCATAATGGTGAGGTTAGTGTAAACAGTGAAGTTGTGCTCGATGAATCCACTCAAGTACACGAAAGTAATACCATCTTGCTGAATGGCGACGCATTAACGCTACGCGCGTTTCGCTATATCTTGATGCACAAGCCAGCAGGCACCATCTGTTCCAATATCGACGAAGTGTATCCATCTCTTTTCAATTATTTAGAGTTAGATAAAGTGTCTGAACTGCACATCGCAGGGCGTTTGGATGCTGATACCACTGGATTAGTATTAATCACCGATGATGGTCGTTGGTCTTTCAATATCACATTGCCCACAAAGTCGTGTAAAAAGGTGTACCGCGTGACATTGTCACGAGATATCAAAGACGATGTCGCTGATAAGTTCAAAGTAGGGGTTCCGCTGCAAGGTGAGAAGAACCTTACTCGCCCGGCAGAACTAGAAGTAATTAGCCCAAAAGTAGTGCTCTTAACCATCACCGAGGGTAAGTTTCATCAAGTTAAGCGAATGTTTGCTGCTGTTGGTAACCGAGTGGTTGGGCTACATAGAGAACAAATAGGCGACGTCCGTTTAGATGTTGAAGAAGGTCACTGGCGTTACCTCACTGAATATGAAGTTAGCTCTTTCGGCCAGTAACCTAAAACAAATTTAAGCATAATGCACAAAGCTCAGCGATACTTCTGGGCTTCAAAACAGAAGGAATTGTTTATCATGGAAAACCTCAAAGTCACTGAAATAAAATCGTTTGTGCCCGCAAAAGAGTTCGACTTATCTAAGCGGTTTTACCAAGCTCTGGGGTTTGAACTCATGTCTGAGTTCCATGATATCGCCTATTTTCGTCACGGTGATTATGCATTCCTTTTACAAGATTTTTACGAACCTGCGCACTGTCACAATTACATGATGCACTTGCTCGTTGAGGACGTAAAAAGTTGGTATCAGCACGTACAAAACTCTAATGTAATGGCGGAATTTGAAGTAACCGTTACCGAGGTTGTTGAGCAGCCTTGGGGAATGCTTGAGTTTTGTATCACTGACCCAAGTGGCGTGCTATGGCGTGTTGCCGAGAACATAAGCCCGCGTAACTCGTAACTTGTTTTGAGACCAGTGAAACGCTTCAAATTATCCATATGTCGCTTTATATATGCCGCTCTTCGGTAATTATCAAATAGGTTCAAACATGGATATAAAGGCAAAAATCCACAGCCAAGACGTTTATTACTGTGATGACGTCGATCTGGTCGCCGAGCAAACGCAATGCTTAGAAGTGCTGTACGATTTCAATCACACTCGCCCGAGCGAGGGTAAAAAACGCCAACAAATCATGAAGCAACTGTTCGCAGAAGTCGGCGAGGGTTGTTACATAGAGCCGCCACTACACGCCAACTGGGGGCGTCATACTCACTTAGGTAACAACGTATACGTAAACTTCAACCTAACGCTTGTTGACGACACCGACGTATTCATCGGTGATAACGTAATGATTGCACCTAACGTCACCATTGCGACAGGCACACATCCCATCAGCCCAGAACTCAGGCTCAAAGCCGCCCAGTTCAATGTTGCTGTACGTATCTGCAACAACGTATGGCTTGGCGCACACACGGTTGTGTTACCGGGCGTTACCATAGGTGAAAACTCGGTAATCGGAGCGGGCAGCATAGTCACCAAAGATATCCCAGCCAATGTGGTTGCGGTAGGCAATCCTTGTAAAGTAGTACGAGAAATCAGCGAACGCGACCGAGAGTACTACTACAAAGACCGGCGCATCCCAGACGAATTGAAGTAAGCCGTATTGACCAGATTCTTTATGTTGGGAGTTTGGTCATATTAGACAGAAATATTCCATACTTTCTCTCACGCCAACCCTAGCTGTGATATAAGTCGTTGTTATATAATGACTAGATTGCATATGAGATGTGAGCGGTAGAAACTAGATAGAATTATTCTGCATTTAAATACAGATTTTTTCTGTCTAATAGAGCTGTTAGGTTTCACAGTGCATACATATCCCATTGATACTGTTCTTATATACAGTTGTTGTGCTACTATTCAGAGCAATTAATGAAGGTTAGGTAACAAAATGAAAGAGTTTAAACTTGGAAATGATGTAATTCTTCGATATCACGACTTTTCTGGCGATGAAATACCAATTATTTTCATTCATGGTCTTGGATGTGCATCTTCATTTGATTATCCACAAGTAGCTTCAATGGGTGGCTTAGTTAATCATAGGCGTATACTTGTCGATTTAGTCGGTTCTGGATACAGCGATAAGCCTGAATTTTTTGATTATACAATAGCTAATCATGCTAAATATCTCGAAGAGTTATTAAGTTATTTGAGCTTGGATAATATTGTAATTTTTGGTCACAGCATGGGTGGAGCGGTATCTATTGCATTAGCTAATCGCGTAAAAGATAAAGTTAAGGCTATTATTTTAAGTGAGGCAAATCTTGATTCAGGTGGTGGATTTTTTAGTAAACAAATCGCAAGTTATAGTGAAAGTGATTTTGTAAAATTTGGGTATGCGAAGATTCTTCAAGAGAGCGTTGCAAGTGGTAATACTGAATGGGCTGCAGGGCTATCAAACAGTTCACCTATAGCCATTCATCGAAATGCAGTATCTCTGATAGAAGGTCAAATACCAAGTTGGCGCCAAATATATTATTCACTGGATGCTGCTAAAACATATATTTACGGAAGTGAAAGTTTACCTGATCCAGATTATGATGAGTTGGTTAGTAAAAATATTAATGTAGCAGTTGTAGCTAATGCGGGACATTCAATGGCATGGGAGAATCCAGAAGGATTGGCGTTAGTAGTTGAGAAGTCTATTAAATAAACCTAACAAAGCATTTAAGAGTGATTCCCAACGCTTGGCAGTTTCGCTTCGCTCAAGTATAGCCAAGCGTCGCTCACACCTTAATGCGG
>NZ_JAPPTH010000020.1:0-86283 GCF_027587015.1 Vibrio sp. Makdt | reverse complement strand
GAAATGACTTGGTTAAGTCACCAGCACGGGAGACGCTTTTATTTAAATCACTATTGACCCGTCTACAACTTCACACTTTATAGTGCCTATATTGATTGAGAGGGGCGCTTTCTGTGTCCTCTCCAAAGTAAGTAGAGAGACACTATGAAACGTTTAATTCTAAACATCACATTCTTGGTATTCATGGCGCTTGGTAGCATGAATGCCATGGCTCACGATTCAATGGTTAAGTATGGTCTTGCGATATCTCACGATGGTGAGCAAATTGCGTATGGCAAAAGTGGGAGCGGGGATACGGCGCTGATCTTCATTCACGGTTGGAGCTTAGACAGCAGGCTTTGGCAAAACCAAGTGAGTGAGTTTTCAAAGCAGCACCAAGTGATCACTGTGGACTTAGTAGGGCATGGTAACTCGTCGTTCAACCGCGAAGAGTACACCATGATTGCGTTCGCTGAAGACATCAAAGCCGTAGTCGACAAAGAACAACTCGAATCTGTCATCTTAGTCGGCCATTCCATGGCAGGTGGTGTGATTGCAGAAGCCGCTAAACTGATGCCGAAAAGAGTGAAGGGCATTATTGGTGTCGATACATCGCAAAACGTCGCACTAGCGGTTTCACAAAGCGACTTAGATGCAATGACTAAACCGTTTGAAGCAGACTTCCAAGCGGGTATTACTATGTTCGTGAAAGACTCGCTACCAAAAGACGTAGAAGCAGATTTACTTTACTGGGTAACGCAAGACATGGCCTCAGCACCGCCAGCTATCGCGATAAACCAGTTCCGCCATTATCTAGGCCAATACGTAACAGGCGAAGCACATCGCGTGTATGAGAACGTGAACGTGCCAGTAATATTAGTGAACGCTCGCCTATGGCCAACAGACTCAGAAGCGAACAAGAAACACATCAAGGATTACAGCATTTACTACATTGATGACTCAGGCCATTTCCCAATGCTTGAGCAACCACAGCAGTTCAACGCAACGTTAATGAAAGCGGTGAGGTCAGTGAAGTAGGGCGGTTGTAATCAGTCTATAGATAAAACGAAGGCCTCGCGTGTGCGAGGCCTTGTTAGATTTGTTCGACATAACGCTGGTTAAAGTGATCAGAAATTTTTGTATTCGCAATAGTTAAGCTTTTTTGAAAGCGACTCTAGGCTAAGTTTTGCCAATGTGTCTTTAAAAGGCGAACTGTGTAAGGCAGTCGTGAGGATGTCGCACTCTTCTGCTGAAAGCAAATTAGCATGCCTGAATAAGACGTAATCTAATGCGATGTGTAGGTACAATGTTGAGAAGTCAGGTTTGAGCAAATCATCATTGCTTTTCAACTGCCTGATAAGTCCTTTAACGCTTCTTTCAATACCTTCCTTTCCCCTAATCGTTAGCACGTTTTGCTCAGCTTCGAAGCGGCTCAATGCAGCGCATCGAAATGCTACTTCCATCAACGTTTTGCTTACTCCCAATAACGACATGCGTTGAGTGTCGCTAGCCTTGGTCGCTGCTAGCTTTTCTGTTGGGTATGCTTGCATGAGGAACTCGCAGATCGTTAAGCTCTCGGTCAGTGCAACCCCATCACTGGTTTCTAGAACAGGAATGGTACTAAATGGATTAACTGCGACCAATGTGCTCGGTGTTTGCCACGGGTCGACCCATTCAAGAACCATTGGAGCATCACATAAATAGGCCGTTGCCAGCACTGCCCTGGAGAATGGCGAGGTGTCGTTTAAATACAGTTTCATGAGCGATTCCTTTGCTAAGAACTTGTTTGAGCAGTGTTTAATGTCTGCTGTTTGGTTGATGTAAATGCGATGCAGAATATCGACAAAATCAGTGCACTCGCGCTGATCATAAATAACAAGTTATAACTGGTGAGTTGAGGGGCGTAGTGAGCCATAACGAAGCCGACTATTCCTTGCGATATAGCAAACGCCATTGTCATTGCTCCCCAAGATTTCGTATGGAGTTGTGTCCCAACGATTTCTAAGGTGTAGGTTGATACCAGTGTTACGGTGCCAGGCGTAAACATACCGACCAACAAAGATGAAGCAAAAAGTGCTGTTTCACTGGTGCTTAAGAGTGGAAGAGCAACCCCGGTAGCTTTGCAAGTAAACGCCGCTAATAGTGCTTTTTTAAGTCCAAACTTATCACCTAATATACCGGTTACTATTGGTCCAATCGCTGCTCCTATACCAAAAACAGCCCAATAAAACCCACCGCTCGCAAAACTCATTTTTAGCTCTCGAACAATATAGTCGACCCAGAAAAGAGTATGAGGTAGATAGCCAATAGCGTTGAAGGTATAGGCCAACAGTACACAGCTAACACTGATACGCTCATTCTTAGATAAGGCATCAAACGTCGATGGACTTTTATCACAATGGTTTGGCTTAACCTCAAGAGACCAAGCGTTCCACGTCAGGACAGTTGCAACGAAAGCGATCGCTCCCATACCTAACCATGCACTCTCAACGCTTTGGTAGATAAGTAAAGGTATGATGGTTCCTGAAATCATCGCGCCAATACCGATGCCTGAAAACACGACGCCGCTGATTCTTGCTTTCATTTCTTGAGGGTGAAGGCTGGTGATCACAGGGGGAGCGAGTACCATGAGTATCGCACCGGATACACCAGCAATAGTTCTAAGTGTTAAAAACCATTCAAAGGGGGCAGACTTTAAGGCACAACCAAGATAACTGAAGCTACTTAGCAATAAAGAGGCACGTATGAGTGTGCCTGTTGAATAATATCTTTGTAAAAAGCTCGAAGCAGGTGCTCCGAAAATATAGCCAATCAGTGTAGCTGCGCCGAGTATGGAGGCATCTTCGCTTGAGAACCACCCACTTTGAATGAGCACAGGTATTAATGCTATGTAGGCAAAGCGGCCAATACCATTCCCAACTAGTGTTGCTGCGAGCCCAGCGAAGGTGCTGCGGTTTAATAGTTTATTATGTGGCATATTCTTTACCTTCAGTTTGGGTTCCAGACAACTGTTTAAACAATGTATTGACAGCTCTACCAGCATCGACGATTGCCGTAGAATTAACACCAGGCCTAGGCACTATGAAGGTGTAAAATTTATTGCCTTCTGTAGGCATGCCTAATGCCCAAATGTTAATTTGCTCCATACCGTTGGCATTGATCACATTCATGTTCGGCGTTACATCAATGCCACCAGGGTGGTAGTCACCATTGAAGTGCAGTCTTGCATACTGTTTAGATAGAAGGTTTTCCCAGAGCTGTGTCCCATCGTCCTTTGGGCTGTGCATAGACACTTTTGCATGAATCTTTATGTCGGCTTGCTCTTGTAGTTCAGGCCATACCGTTGATTTGAGTGTGATCAAATGAGTACTTGAACAGCTCATCACTTCTGGCGAGGGGCCGAGATTTAGCTTGAGCACACCGCTTTTCAGCAAAGCAACCATCTCTTCAATTCTTTCCTTTGGTGGGCCTACAGCAATTCGGTTCATTAAAGGAATAAACACAGAGTCAACCCAACGATGTGACTCTTCGGTAAGGCCTTTAAAGTCGATAGCGTCTCGAATTATGTCTCTTAAGTCGCGTAACACATCGCTAGCAGACTTTATTGGGCTGCTTATGTTTCCTTTTTTTGCTTCTTTTATGTCGTCTTCAAGGTGATCTATCAGCCAAGCGATATAAACTTCTGGAGATTTAAGTGCGTAGCTGGGAATCGGTGCAGCGAGTTTTTCCCAACTGAATCTATCTTCAATAGGAATTGTTTTAGCAACTAAAATTTTTTGTTCATTCAGATTTGAATATAGGAATTGGTTGCAGAATTTTTGTGCGGCTATGAGTCCTTTCTTCTGGCTAAGGTAGCTCTCGTAGTAAGCATACTCCATGTCTTTTATCAGTAAAGGAAGTACATCCTTGATAAAGTTGATCGAGCCCATCTCTCTAAGTTTTGCAACCTTTGAAGGTGTTAGGAATCTAGCATGGTATTGTTTAGATGTTCCTTTTTGGTTTTCAGCTCTACCTGATAAAGGGAGGCCAGTACGCGAATACGCTATTATCTTTGGTTCATTTCCTGAAGGTGAATATTCTAGGTTACCTCTTTGAGTTCGGATGAACTTACCACCACGCCCAATAGATAGCTCTGCCAAAATATCGCAAGCCGTCAGCCCAAGGCCTTGGAGGGCAACTGTTTGCTCTGAAGATACATGCTTTAGCTTATCTTTCACTGGGTATGGATTGGTAATTTCTTGTGCAGTATCAAGCTTGAGATGTTTGGGTTTTGTATGCCCTGTTGTTAAGTAAATATATTCAACATTAGTGAGGACATCTCGGTCATCTCGTAAATTCCAGGAATCGTCATCTAACTTATCGATATCAACAACTTCATGAGGTAAATAGTCTATCGTTATGTGAGGGGCTGAGATATCAACAAGATAGTGAAATACCCAGTTAAGATATTCACCAAAAAGAGAACGGGAGTAGTATTCGTTCGGTAATATTGCTTTTGGACTCAACTCATCTCGTGGTCTTTCACATAACCATTGGTAGAAAGTAGGCCCTGTAATCACATTTCTAGCTTCACTAACACTCTCGTCGGCGAACATTGTAATTTGAGAACTAACAGTATTGACAAGCAAATGATTCGGTTGTTTGACATCATGGCATCCCGAACCTGGAAGGTTTGGGTCAAAAATTTTGATCTCCAATGGTTGGTAGGGAGTGTCTATCGATAGAGCTACTATTCGCTCTAATACGCTTAGTCCGCGAGGACCAATGCCAATGATACCAATTGTTCGTTTTTTCATCGCAAGCCTTTATGGTTCGTTTGTTGCTTATTGGTTTAAATTGTTACAACTACGTTAGCATTGAGTGTTGGGAGCCTTCAATAGAGTATTTACTCTAGTTGGGGGGCGGTTTACATTTTCTGTAAGTGTTAGGATTGTTATTTACACTTTCAATATTTTGTATTGCATGACGTAGAGAGCTATTCAGAGTCGAAATTAGATTTATTAGCGGTTATGTCGGGTAGCTGAGTTAATTTACTACATTGAAGATTCAGGTCATTTCCCAATGCTTGAGCAATCACAGCAGTTCAACGCAACGTTGATGAAAGCAGTGAAGTCACTGAAGTAGGGCGGTTGTAATCATTCTACTGACAAATCTAAGGCATCGCGTGTGCGAAGCCTTTCTGTGTTGTGTAGAGCGAATAAAACAAAGTGGCAGATACATGTGAGATTCGGCTCACAATCCCCTCCTAACCTCCTCTTGGTTTACATCTCCAATCTCTTGTTGGTAATGGGAAAGGGGAGGAACTTAATACTGATCGTTATGTGTGCTGATATACATTGAGCGCCAAAGAATGTTCTCCCCCTCGGTCTTATATCTAAAGAGACCGATGAACTCCATTTGAGGGGGAGCTAGAGGGGGAGGTTTTGGTTTTATAGAGCAAACAAAAATAAAGCGGACGATAGCCCGCTCTAATTGGTCGTTGGGTTATTCTTTTGACCAAGCAAACTTTTCAAATACTTTGTCTACTGGCGTATGAGCTACGTGGTTTACGTAGTTGCTGATCACTTTTTGCGATAGACCAAGAATCACTTCCAGTACCTGCTGCTGGCCGTATCCTGCCGCGAAGAATGCCGCTAGGTCTGCTTCTGATACATTGCCACGTTCACGAACTACAGAAAGAGTGAAGTCTTTTAGTGCTTGAAGCTTTTCAGTTGGCATTGCTTCATCGTTACGCAGTGCTTCAGTTAATGCAGGGTCAACCTTCATTGAGTGCGCGATCCCAGTGTGTGCAGGGACGCAGTAGTGGCACTCGTGTTCAACGTTAATGGTTTGCCACACAACTGTTAGCTCTTCAGCGTCGAATGATGTGTTGGTGAATTGCTGATGCAGTTGCGTGTACGCTGTTAGGATTTGAGGAGACTCAGCCATTACTGCGTAAAGACCAGGAATCATACCCATTTGCTTTTGTGCACCTTCAAGGATTGCTTTGCTTTTTTCTGGTGCTGACTCAACAGTGTGTAGTTTAAATTCGCTCATTTTCTCTTTCCTATTCTCTATTACTGACTTTTAGCCTAAATAATTGGAGTTGCAGCGCGGCAACAAGCTAGTTCATCCCTATGAGCATAATGTTCTATGTGATTAGGGTGAGCTTGTGCAGTTAACAAAGCTGCAGCTTCAAGTATGACGGGGATAATTATTTTACTTCTGGCTCTAGTAGAACTTTGGTTACGAATAGACGAACCGCTGGTGCTACAAGGGCTAAAATTAACAGTGCAGATGGCACCATTTGTGAAACTGCGTTTAACCATGCATCAAAGAATACGCCTTGCTCTGGCAGTGTTTTCGCTACCATGATGGCTGGCATGCTGAGAAGCATAGTAGGTAAAACCATAGAAACCATTAGTGGGTATTGGAACTTACGTGAAAACTTTTTCATGATTGACTCTCTTATGCCTGACTTCGATTGGCTAACTGATGGGGTTATATTAGTCCCGCCCATAACAATCAAAAATAGACAACATTGAACTTGAATCTTTCATATTTGAATGATTAACTCAGAGTGTAATCCTCAAGAGCGTTCAATTATGAAAGCAAAAGACATCTCCAATCTTTATCTGTTTTGCCAATCTGTCGAGTGCGGTGGTTTTGCAGCGGCGAGCCTTAAAACACACGTTTCAGCCCCGACGTTATCAAGGGCAGTGGCAAGTCTTGAGGATAAACTGGGTGAAAAACTGGTACACCGTAATGCAAAACAGTTCCAGCTCACGACAGCTGGCGACGAATATTACCAGCGCTTCGCTGCTCTATTTATGCAGCTGAATGATGAATGGACGCAGCTCTCGAATAGTCAGCCCGTATTAACGGGGGAAATCCGAGTATCTTGCCCTGAGCCATTTGCTGATAATTTTCTGCAAAAGATGGCAATTGAGTTTATGCAGCTTCACCCAGAGGTCTCCGTCACCATTCAATTTAGCGCAGGCACAGAGCGCTTCTTTGATGAGCAGATTGACCTTGCGATTGTGACGACCCCACCTCACGCCAATCATTTAATTCAGCGTCAGTTGTTTGAATCACCATTGATGCTAGCGGCATCACCCAGCTATATTGAAAAACATGGTCAGCCCGGACGAGCAGAAGAGTTGATTAACCATCAGCTACTCTCAGGTAATAACTTGCCATATTGGGAGCTAAAAGAAGATGGCAAGGCGATCCGCATTCCCTATCAGCCTCGTTACTCAATCAGCAGCCTGCGTCTAAATATTGATGCGACAATAGCGGGAGCTGGAATTTGTATGATGCCAAGAGCAGCCTTTGAAAAGCATGCAGAAAGAAAAGAGTTAATAGAGGTATTGCCAGACGTTGAATACCCAACCGGTAAAGCATTTTTGGTGTGGGCAGACAGAAAGCTGATAGCGACCAGAGTGGTTGCCTTTAGGGACATGATTTTTGAACGGTTTGGGCAATCGGCGGAATTTTTGGCGTCGATTCACTCAGTGCGAGATTCGTAGTTATTGTATTTATGAAATGCCTATTTATAAATGAAATGCGCTAGACTAGACGAACTAATCTGGCGTTTATTTTGTGACTTTAGCGATTACTTTTTACGAAAATATAGGAATGCATTTAACCAAGCTAATCCAAGAATAATCAGTGTCATTACAGGTGGCTTAGACTGAAGCGGTAGCACTTCTGCTGGCACATTTGGCAATAGGTGAACATACACCGCGACAATCATAATTGCGGTCGTTAATAGCGTTGATAATTGCATCGCTCTATCTTTAATCGGTGCCGCGAGTGCCTTGTTACCAATCATCACCGCCAGTAGCAGTAAACCTGCAAAAATCTCACCTAATTGGCCCATCCATCGAGACAGAGTCGGGAAAGGCAGTTCACTCAGTGCGATTTGTTTTGCAAACATGGTCGTAAACGGGTCAAAGAATTTTACGGTTCCCGCCATCACCATAAAAGCGCCAAGAAGGCCCGTTAGGATCTTTTGGACTTTTGTTCCTATGCCATCGGTTTTGTCATAGCTACGGACCAAAAAAACACCCGTAACGAGTAGCATTGTGCCGATAAGAGATAGCTCAAGAATTAATTGTGATGTGCTCATAGGAAACCTTCATTATGTGTTAGCAAGTTGATGGCGCTATTTTACGAAACACGGTAGATTTCAAAAATAGACAGGTTTGAATCTTATTCGTTCAAAAATGAATGATTGAGTTATATAGATTTGTATCCCAGATACGGGATGGCTGGAGAGGGCAGACGAAAGAGATATCGTCGTGACTACTATTAGCGAAAGTCGTTGAGTTGGGCTGTTTTGCTCAGGCGGAACGTGAACTCAATGTTCCTACAACAACGGTCAGCCGTAAGAGCTAACAACTCGAATCAAAGCTAGGTGGTAAGCTGTTTAATCGTTCGACTCGGGCGTTATCACTGACTGAGCTAGGTCAGCAAGTTTTACCTAAAGCACGGTTGGTCGCCGATACGGTTTTTGAACTCTACAGTGAAGCGGAAAAGTTCTCATCACCTGCAGAAAATAATCACCTCAAATGAATTTCTTAATTAATTAAAAGTTATCTGAATACGTATCAATCCCAAAAAATAACATTCTAAAAATGATCGTGTAACAACCTGTTAACGATCTGTATTGTCTCTGTGTTCTCGGTATTAGTTGCATATCGCTACTGAGCTAGGAACATAACATTATTTTTGAGGATCTGAATATGAACGGAAAACTAATAGCGGCTTTATCGCTAAAGCTTAAGAAGCAAGACATCACTAGCCAACCACCAAGACTGGTGCGATCAAATGCTGCCTTTGAACCGAATCCAGCCCCGTCAGAACACAACAAAAAAGAGTCTCGCTAATTAGCTTGCTACCCCTCAATGAGGCACTCGAGAGAGTGTCTTGTTGAAGATGTCTGCTGAGGAAAGGAATGGTTTATGAATAATATACAAAATAGTCTCTATGGTTTATTTGATGACAAAGGCGTGAGTCTTTCAAAAGAATATAAAGATTGCATCGAGCAGTATTTGGTATCTGATTTGTCTTTCACGTCTGAGATGATGAATGGCTTGGCTCGAACTATTTTTCAAAATAAAAAGATGATGGCTTACTACCTTTTGCACAATGCGATAGATGAAGCCAAAGGTGCGGCAAGGTTACGAAGGATTGCTGAGCGGTATGCTGATGATGAGCTAAGGCCGCTTATGTTGCGTCATTATAATGATGAAATGAATCACTCTACGTTGTTTGCCAGCCTTATTCCTTTGACCGGCTATGAGACAGAAACACATGAACATGAGGTTCAATATGAGTTAGATAAAGTCATGAACTTTGACGATGAGATCAAGACGTTTCTGTTTAGGGTTCACTCTATTGAAATACGCTCATGGCGTTTATTGTTGCTGCATTTGGCGATCATCGATGAGTCTGACGATGATTACATGAAACAAATGCGTCCAACGATTCAAAAAATCTTAGAAGATGAAATGCAGCATGTCTCTTATACCGGGCAGTGTGTCAGTCGCTGGTTACATGCTGAGCCACTCTTAAGCAAAGTTTTTGTTGAGTGCATCACTCACACGAATAAAGAAACATGGGAAGACCTCTCTTCCATGGCTTTATTTATGCGTGATCATATTCAAGACTTTCTTTTCGAATCGGCGGCTTAAATGACTCTCTGGCTTAGACTTTTAACATCGCGGAGCTCATTCGCGATGTTGGTTATTATCGCTATTGCATCGGTGATAGCGAATACGGGGTGGCGAGTTGTGATGAACAACTTCGCTGTCGACACTGTTGGTATGACAGGGGCTGACGTGGGTGTACTGCAGAGCGTTAGAGAAATTCCTGGCTTGCTTTCATTTACTGTGCTGTTTCTGTTGTTCATCGCTTCAGAACAGAGAGTCGCGGTATTATCAGTTGCAACATTAGGGCTGGGCGTTGCAGTGACTGGGTATTTGCCTTCGATTTATGGCTTCTATTTTAGCACGACAATCATGTCTATCGGTTTCCATTATCTAGAAGCGGTAAACAAATCACTCTCGACTCAATTGTTAGCAACTGAGAATTTTAGTGAATCAATGGGAAAGATTCGCTCTGCTGCGTCACTTTTCTCCATGGCGACGTTTCTAGGTATTATGGTCGCGAGCTATCTGTTTGACGTTTCAAATAAGGTCATCTTCTTTACTTGTGGCCTAATATGTTTCTCACTGGCAGTTTATTTAATCACGTTTCGAGATACTCCCACAGAGGTCAAGCAACACACCAAACTCGTTATACGGCGTGAGTACACAACCTATTACATTCTGACCTTTTTGAATGGGGCAAGAAGACAAATCTTTGTGGCATTTGCTGGCTTGCTGATGGTGACCAAGTTTCATTACACCGTCCCAATGATGGCTGCGCTTTTTATGGTCTCTAGCTTAGCTGCGACGCTTGCTTTGCCTTATGTTGGGCGCTTAATCGATAGAGTAGGCGAGAAGTTAGCGCTGATCATTGAGTATGCTGCGTTAGTGTTGGTGTTCTTATCCTACGCATTTGTGGATGATCATTATGCGGCGGCAGGGCTGTATGTTGTCGATAGTATTATTTTTAGTTTTGCGATCGCTTTAAATGCCTACTTTAAAAAGACAATTAGGGAAGATGAGGTGGCTTCAACGGCGAGTCTGTCGTTCACCATTAATCATATTGCAGCGGTGTTCTTGCCATTTTTGTTAGGAATAATTTGGATGTCCGGTTATCAATGGGTGTTTGTTACAGGAGCAGTGATTGCTTTGATTAGCCTATCGGTATCTTTGACTATGGGCACGGAGCTCCATCAGCGAATTAATGGGTTCCATAAGCTACAGAATCAATAGCGACTCTTATCAAGAGTCAAAGCATCTTACATTGAAGGTTCAGACCATTTACTAGTGCTAAGGCAACTTGAACAACCACAGCCGTTCAACACAACGTTCAACACAACGTTCAACACAACGTTCAACACAACGTTGATGACATCGGTCAAGTAAGTGAAGTAGGGCGGTTGTAATCACTCTATAGAAAAAACGAAGGCCTCGCGTGTGCGAGGCCTTTTTTGTGTTTTGTAGGGCAAACAAAACAAAGTGGCAGATATATGTGAGAATCGGCTATAAATCCCCTCCTAACCTCCCCTTGGTTTACATCTCTAATCTTTTGTTGGTAATGGGAAAGGGGAGGAACTTAATACTGATCGTTATGTGTGCTGAGATACATTGAGCGACAAAGAATGTTCTCCCCCTCGAACGTACTTCCAAGAGACCGGTGAACTCCATTTAAGGGGGAGCTAGAGGGGGAGGTTTTGGTTTACTAGAGCTGGCCAGACACAACGTTGATGAAAGCGGTGAAATCAGTGAAGTAGGGCGGTTGCAATCAGTCTATAGATAAAACGAAGGCCTCGCGATTGTGAAGCCTTCGTTTTTGAAGTCTAGTCGATGGAGTCTGTCACTACTGTGAGAATCCACTATTTTTTGTCTTGAGATTCTTTGTATTTTTTTGCAATCCACTCATGCAAATGAAGTCCCGTTTGGCGCTTTAGGAATACACTGATACCAGCCAAAATTAACAGTCCAATTATTGTGCCCATAATCATCTCCACGCTTTGTTTGTCGTTTGTAATTCAATTGAATCAACAGATGTTCGTATTTTGATTAATCCATTGATTTCATCATTTTATCTATATTAAGCCCACCAAGATCCTCGAGGTTATTCTTAATCTCTTCATCGATTGATAGTTGGCGTTCCACTTTCTTTATTTCCTTCTCAAGAAACTTTTCAACTTCTTGAGATACGTTAAACATTAAGCCCTGATCACGCGCTGCTTTTCTCGCTCGCTTAAGACGGAAATCTAAGTCTGATGGAATTTTAATGTTCAGTGATACTTTGGGTTGTTTTTTCTGTAATGACATATCAATTCTCAAAGTTTTCTTAAAAAATACTATAAACTTTTCTACCTTTTTAGCAAGAAATTCTGCGTAAACGAACTCAGGAACGAATAAGAAACACGTTAAGGTTTGCAGTTGTTTCTACATTTAAGGGACAGTCATTTCCCAGTGCTAGCACAACTCAGCAATTCAACATAACGCAAGTGAAAGCTTTGAAGCTGGTGAAGTAGGGGAGTTGTACGTGAGAATGAGCTACAAATCCCCTCCTAACCTCCCCTTGGTTTACATCTCCAATCTCTTGATGACCCTAGTAAAGGGGAGGAACTGAATACCGCTCGCTGCATATGCTGCTATAAGTCCAACGCCAAAGAATGTTCTCCCCCTCGAACGTTAATCTAAACAGGTCGGTGAACTTCATTTGAGGGGGAGCTAGAGGGGGAGGCTCTGGTCCTGTTCAACACAACGTTGTGAAAGCGGTGAAGCCAGTGAAGTTCGAGAATGCGCTGTAGTTGTTAAAGGATCGCTGTAACAGTTCGATAGAAAAACTGATGTCTCGCGATTGCAGGGCATTCTTGTGTTCCGAGTGAAACTCAATTTCTCCTACGTTCTGACGTTGATAGTGATAGAATCTCTGCATTAGAAATATTGAGAACCACTATGTTTATCCATCATGTAAACGGCATCGACTGGCTGGTGATTACCGCCTTTGAAGAACTAAAACCGATGTTTATCGAAGATGCTGGCCCAATCCCATCGTACTTTTCTAGTAACAGTGAATTGAGTTTGATTGACCAAGCCAAGCGTAGCTATGGTTTTTTGCCGACACTTCGCGGCGTCATCACTGATACTGGCACCTATCAGAGTAAAGATCTTGAAGAAGATTTGAACCCGCAGCTGGCCTGTATCGTTGAAGGTCGTGGGCGAGTGTTCATCTATCACGGTGACTATGTGGCTTTTGTCGATGACGAGCAAACCTTCATTACCCGAATGGATTAAATTCAGTAAAGTAGGGCAGTTATAGTCCTTAATAAAAAACTAAGGCCTCGCATTTGCGAGGCCTTTGTATTGAAGTTTAGTATTAACCGAGCTTAACGAAAGCTTGGGATAATCGCTGGGATACCTGGTAGAAGGCCAACCAACGCCATCACGCTTGTTAGAACAACAAACATAATGCCCGGAAGTACCCAGCGGCTCATCTTACTCAGTTCACCACTACGTTCTTTACAGCCAACTAAGCCTAAGTTGTCTAGTAGCATGGTGAGAGACCAACCAAATGCTGGGTTCACAAGCGCTGATGAAAACACAACAATCGCTGCTGATTGAGTGGTTTTCCCTTCACGTGTCATCTCCATTCCCGCTTCTAGCAGTGGAACGAATACACCTACAATCAGAGCGACACACAGTACCGGTTGCCAGATAGCTAAATCCATCGGGTAGCCCCAAATCGCAGCGATGATACAGAACAGAGCCGTCAGTAGAGCACCTGCAGGGATAGGGCGTTTTGCAATCGCCGCGGGTACGATGTAAGTACCCCATGAGGACGTAAAGTTAGTACCACCAAGTAGCGAGCCGAATGTTTGACGAATAGACGCTGTTGTCATGGTGTCATCAATGTTCATGTGTACTTTTTCAGTGCGCTCTGGGTAGCTGATCTTTTGGAATACTTGATGCCCTAAGAAGTCTGGTGACCACATCGCTACCGCAAGAATCGCGAACGGCAGTACTACCATGAAGTGCTCAATCGTCGGTAGGCCAAGCATCCAACCGGTATTTTCTCCCCACCAATACATAGGGTTCATGTTCGGTAGGCCCGGCTCTGTGTGGAAAGCGAATGGGGCACCCATGGCAAATGCAATCGTACCACCTAGCAAGCAGCTAAGAGGCACAGCTAACCAACGTTTACGGAAGTGTTCCAATAGTGCATACAAGATAATGGTGCAGAAGATCACGACAAAAGCGATGTGGCTCATGCCGATGCCTTCTGCCCAAGCGAACAGCTTTTTCACTTGAGAAGCGGTTCCCACGAAGCCAAGGTAGAGCAGCAATCCGCCACACACGCCTTTACTGGTGAGGTTAGCCAACATACTGCCACCTTTACTGATGGCTAACAGCAAGCCAAATGCGCCAATCAACAAGCCAAAGGCCATTGGGTGACCGCCAGCGGCAACAACAATAGGGATTAATGGAATAAGTGGGCCGTGTGTACCTGCGAGGTTTGCAGTCGGCAATAGAAAACCAGAGAAAAGGATGATGAAAACAGAGGCAATAAGGAGTTCGTATCGAACGTTTTCTAGAATAAAGTCTTCATTTAACCCGAGAGCTCCAGCAAAGGTGGCTGCAATCGCACCCACCATAACCACTTTACCAATGGTCGCCGCCATCGCAGGGATGGTGTCTTCTATCTCAAATCGATAATCTTTAAACGGCAAATTTGGACGCCAGCGTTTAGGCGACATGATTTGCAATTCGTGCTCTAGATACTGTTCTCGGGATTCAAACACTGAGCTTGGTTTATGTTGTTGTTCATAGGTGAGTTCATCCTCATTGGCTTGAGGCTTCTCTGTTTGTATATGTGCGGACTCTAAAGTAGTGCTCATTTTGATTCCTTTCATTCACACTCTTAGGTGTGTTGTTCCAACAAACGTTATTGACTCATGCAGATGTGCAAACAATGCGTCAACTTATAATTAAAGATTCGTTAACATTTAGTTGTTAGTACCTTATACCAAACCCAAAAAAACAAATAGACTCAGGCAGTTAGACATTAGTCGTAGGATGAAGGCACTAGAATGAAAGCCTGTAACTTGGATGGGGAAGCTTGTTTGTAGACGATGAACTTAATGGGTAATAAACGAATATCTAACAAGAAATGCTTGGCGCTAAAGCATCCGTTAAAGTCTATCGATTATTACTTGCTAGAAGTCTTGGGTGTGGTTTGATGGTGAAGCTGTCTGAAAAGTAAACGATACGCTTGAGACCAAGGTATACGCTAGAAGGCAACTTTTAGTAATCCAAAGGAAGAAAGGCAGCTGTTGTTATGAGTTTTGCCAAAGCTAAATGTAAATCCGTCTGATAGCAACGTTTTGAATTAAATTTATTGATAATAATTCTCATTACGTTATTTTGTTGTCTCAAACATACTCATTGTTGCGGAGACCAACATGGAACACTCGGATATTACTCAACTGCTTATTCCAAAGAGCGATTGGGCATCGCCTGATCTCTTTCTCTATGAAGGAGAAGACAAACTTCACCTGAGCTTAGAAGGCGCAATTCAATACAGTGGATTGAACAGCATTGGTGGTGTGGTTCTAGGCTTTAGGATGATCCAACACGCGGTGCAACTCGCGGCGGGTGACCAGTCTTTGCAACGTGATGGCATCAGCATTTATACCGCGTTCCCTGGACGTGGTGCACAAGATGCCTTTGAGTACACATGCCGTGCACTGCGTGATAAACGTTATTGTTGTGATACCACATTGCACCACCCAGCAGCGCAAACAGGGCAGCGTGGTCAGTTCCTATTTACGATTCGCTTGAATGAGCAATCTATGGTGATGACGCCAGCAAACGGACTACCACGAAAAAGCTACTTTGAAGCTGACCGACATTCACAAGACGGCCGAGAAGCTACGTTGAGATGGCGTGACGAGAAGATCAACTTCGCCAATACACTCTTGAGCTTGTCGCCAGAAGAGTGCTTACGCGTGTTGTAGCTCTCCGTTTCCATAAGCAGAATGAGCTCACTAACTGAATGCAGCTCGGAAACAGAATAGTCACCATAGGTCGCTCGCTTTTAAGTGGGCGACTTTTTTGTATCAGCGCTCGCGGAAACTAGATTCCTGGCCGCGCTTAGACTTGCTGGAATGACTCGTTTTCTGCTAACACATTTAAGCGTATAGGTGAGGCAGTTTTCATATCATTACACTGTCTATGGTTATACAAAGTGATATACTTTTTACCTAAGGCTTTGAAGAGCTGATGAATTAAAGGATTAGAACGATGGCAAAAACGATCTCATTGGTACTGGGTAGTGGCGGCGCCCGAGGCTTGGTTCATGTTGGCGTTATCCGCTGGCTAATTGAACATGGCTATCAGATAAAATCTATCTCTGGCTGTTCAATTGGCGCGCTTATTGGTGGGGTTTACGCGGCGGGTAAGTTGGACGAATTCGAAGAGTGGATCACCAGTATCGACCAGTCTGATATGACTATGCTGTTGGACTTTTCATGGCAATCGAGCGGGATGTTCAAAGGGGATAAGATCATAGACTCTCTACGTCAGTTAATCGGTGAGATTGCTATTGAAGAGCTGCCTATTCCTTATACCGCCGTTGCTGCTAATGTCGCTGAAGAAAAAGAGGTTTGGCTGAAATCTGGCTCCTTGTTTGATGCCATTCGCGCTTCTATCTCTCTGCCACTGTTCTTCACACCTCATGTCATCAATGGCGAAGAACTGATTGATGGCGGAGTGCTCAATCCTGTGCCCATTGCGCCGACCTTCGGTGATAACACAGACGTGACGTTGGCCGTAAACTTAGGTGGTGAACCTGAAATACTTAAGCAGGAAGTGACACCTCTTCCCCTTCCGACAAAAGAGAGTAACCTGCACGATAAGGTTGCGCACTTTATCGATAATTTAGGTAATAACGTCAAAAGTAAAATGAGCTTTAACTTTGCGGCCTACGATATTGCCAACCAAGCGTTTGATGCGATGCAATCGACCATTGCACGTCAGAAACTGGCCGCTTATCCTGCCGATATCACCCTTGAGGTCCCACGCAATGCCTGTGGCACACTAGAGTTTGAACGCTCAAAAGAGATGATAGACAGAGGCTATCATTTGGCACAGGCGACACTGGGCAATAGACTTTAATGTGATGGTTACTGACTCGAGGAAGAGAGTATTTATGGAAACGGAACTCAAACAACTTGAACTCAACGATTTGATGGCAACAAAAGATGTCATTGTGCTTACCAGCATAGAAGAGCAGGCGATATCTTGGCTCACAAGTTACTATCAAAAAAACGCTGATATTCAGGCTATCGAAAACGCACATCAACTAGAGACAGACACGATTTTGGCGCAATGCCGAAGCGGCCTTAACGAAAGTAAAAAGGTGATACTCACCGCCCAGTTTCGTAGCCAACTTCCTATCATCAATATCGCTTCATTGTGTAATGAGAAGCGCAAATCATTGATCAACATTGAGCTATCAGGATGGGATGAAGAGCAGCGACTTCCTCAGTCGTTTAGTAGTTTTTAGCTGATCTTCGGTGTTATTAGGCAGAGTGTTTCTGTAGCCAACTGATCCAGACATCCACTTAATCCTCGCGCTTAATAAATACTATTATATTTTAATTTGATGTTGATGACTTACTTTGAACCCAAGCCAAATTTGGTCGAGAAATTCAGAGTATAGGCCTGATTAATCGTTATAAGTACTACCCTAAATGAAGACACATTATGCTTTTTGAGTGTGACTTATCTCACTACCTTAGTGTTTAACTTGAAGTTTAAGTAATACAATAGCACTAGATCACAGTAGCCAAGTGGTTCTGTGAATACAATGCGAATCATAGAAATTCACAATGACGTGGCTCTCTCTGCTTGTAGCTCTATAACAGATGGTGTCGATTACTAGGGTAATGAATAACATGAAAAACACACTCAAAACTTGTTTCTTGGCCGCAGCGGTATCGGTAGCATTCGGTGCAAATGCGACAGAAAAGGTTGCACCTGCAGACTACGCACAATTTCAAGATGTATTAAAAGTTTCTAAGCTTCAGGCATCTGATCCAACTGGAAAATCGGGTAACAAATCAGAGTATGCACTCAACGGCGAATTTGATGGTTTAGTTTTAGATAGCTTTTACGTAGATAAAGCGTCGGAAGCACTTGTGTTTAAAATGCCGGGTTACAAGAATCGTAGTGAGGTTCGTGTCTACAAGAACTTTAATGTTGGCGAGGCTGACAAGTACTATCACTTGGGTGCTGAAATCCAACCAATCAACCCAAGCGAATCAGTAGCTAAAACAGATAAAGCGAAGAACGATGCAATCACATACCTTCAAGTTCATAACGCGGGTAGTGTTTCTGCCGACTTCCCAGATGGTGTTTCTGGAGAAGGATACATTCCGCACCCGTTGGTCCGTGTCGTTTACGAGGCTGAACGTAGCGGCAAGAATGATTGGTACTGGGCTGTCATTAAGAATAATGCAGTAAACTGTGGCTCTAAGAGTGGTAATAAGGGTACAGAAGCGTGTAAAAATGCGTATTTGAAGCTACCAATTGCACCAATCGCAGCAGAGGGCACAGACAAGTTTGATATCTATGTTGGTGGTAACAAGCTAATCATCAATCATAACGACAAGACGGCGATCAACCACGACATCACTTACTGGAATGAGAAGAAAAGCTACTTTAAAGCTGGGGTTTATAACCAGTTTAAAAATGGCGAAAGTGAAGCTCACTTCTACAAGCTGACGTACTCAGTAGGGAGCCAGCCAGTTATTAATTAATAATCTGATTGGTATGGTTCAAAAACAAGACCTCGCTCGTGCGAGGTCTTGTTTTTTATAGGCTAAAGCGTGGTCATTTCTCGCTGTACAGAAACAGATCCGCTAGTGCAACTAAGAGAGTTTCTTAGTAAAGAACTCAAGTGTACGAGACCAAGCTAGCTCAGCTTCTTCTTCAGCATATCGACCAGTTGAATCGTTGTGGAAACCATGGTTCACACCCTCATAGATATAAGCGGTGTAGTCAGCCCCAATTTCTTTGAGCTCAGCTTCATAGTCTGGCCAAGTCGCATTGACGCGCTTATCGATTCCTGCAAATTGAATGAGCAATGGCCCTTTAACGTTCTTTCTTAAATCAGGGGCAGCCGGAGTGCCATAGAACGGGACGCCTGCATCCAGTTGTTCTGGCATGACAGCAGCTAACATATTCACGATGTAGCCGCCAAAGCAGAAACCGACAGCTCCTAGCTTGCCGTTACTTTTCTCATGAGATTTTAGAAAATTTGCCGCTGCTATGAAGTCTTCTTCAATTTTGTCTCGGGAGAGTGATTTCTGCATCGCTCGGCCTTCATCATCATTGCCTGGATACCCACCTAGTGAATGGAGCGCATCAGGGGCAAAGGCAATAAATCCGGCAGCGGCTAGACGTCTTGCTACATCTTTAATGTATGGGTTTAGGCCTCTGTTTTCATGAACAACTAAGACAACAGGCGCATCACCTTCGAGCTCTTTGGGTACGACTAGGTAACCACGACCTTCACCATGTCCTTTCGGGGAAGGGAATGTCTCGTAGGTCGCTTTGATGGATGGGTCATTAAATGAGACTTGCTCTGCGTTGGCGTAATTAGGAATCAAGGCAGAAGTTAGCGTCGTCATGGTTAAGCCAAGCACAGCGAGCCCAGACAGTCGCGCCATAAACTCCCTTCGATCAATCAGCCCGTGCGCATATTCATCGTACCAATCAAATGCTTCTTGAGGGATAGATCTAGTTGGTACTGATTGAGATTCGGTATTTTGATTCATAACTTTTCCTTGTAGTGAGCTGTTTAACTTGTCAACTATAGTAGAAATCCACACATACCTGAACGATCGCTCAAATATTTTTTGTTATTTGTTATATCAAAGTACAAAAAGTTGATGACAGTCAGATAAACGTTTAATGCGAGGTTGCGCCTCTACCTAATCAGCGCTTAGGTAGAGGACTCAGTTACCTCACTGGCAGCTTGGTCTTTGTTTTTACCTGACCAAAGGCGAAGCTGGATTCAATAGAAGCGATATTGGGTAGGCGAGTTAACTGTTTGCGGATAAATTGCTCGTAGCTTTTGAGCGACTCACTCACCACATGCAGCAGGTAGTCGTGATTCCCCGTCATCAGAAAACACTCTAGTACTTCATCAATCGCTTCAATGTGCTGCTCAAAATCGCGCATGTTATCTTCAGTTGGTTTTTCAAGCTTTACCAACACAAACACGTTTACGGGCAGGCCGCACGCTTCCTGATCGACACTGGCGTGATAGCCACGAATGATCCCTTGTTTCTCTAGTGCTCGAACTCTGCGTAAACAAGGGGAGGGAGAAAGCGCTACGCGGTCGGCTAACTCTTGGTTGGTGAGTCGTGCGTTGCTTTGCAGTTCAGCCAGTATCTTCTTGTCGATCTCATCCATTGGCATATTCCATCAATATTAAACCGTAGTTAGCAATATTATTGCTCAAAGTGTATGTCTTACTTCGCAAATAGCAATCTTTAACATCTATGTAACACTAAAATTAAAGGAGGTACAACAAGGATGGAATGACTTAGCAATTATGAATACTTCGACTCAACTTAGCCCACTGCGTAAAACCACCAAACACGAACAAGCAGAAGCCCTTGCCATTGAGCAAGCAAAACACTTTGGCATTGATCCAAGCAGTGATTACGGCACCACGCTGGTGGAATTAGCGACGACACTGTACAAAGCTAACACCAAAACACACGATCTTTGGGCATTGACGGTTGATGGCCTTTCAGAGCTGGATAAGAGTGACCGTATCGCTTGGTTTAACGCCAAACGTTTCCTGTCGTTCCAGATCGCTAAGATCCTCGATAACCTGCAAAACCCAATGCGCGCGACTTACCAATCTATTGCGACTAACAATGGTAATTTTGCCTCAAAAGGCGCGTATCCTATCTTCGATAATGTGGCGGCTATCTTTTCTGCCAGCCCGGTTATTACGCGCACGGCGACTTATCTGTTTGCCTGTACTGAATGGATTGAAGATGCGTTCAATGGTAAAGAGCCACTGCACGATATCTATTCTCGACTTCTCAACCCGACATCGATTTCACTTGCGAACCACATGGTTGATCTAGAGGCAGGATCAAGAGCCAATGAGTATCTTGCGTGGAACTTTAACTCGGGGATGGCGGCCATTGATGGCTTGCTGAGTCACTTGCTAGGGCATGAAGATATTGTGTTGGCTTCACGCAACATCTACGGCGGTTCTTATCAGCTGCTGGAGGATTGGTTTGGCAAGCCGTCGAATCTGAATGTCGCGGTAGAGTGGGTGGATGGTTATTCCGGGGATGAGTTTGCGATTCGGCTTGATGAGGTTGCCGATAAATATGCTGATCGCCTCGCTGTAGGCAAGAAAATCTACGTTTACCTTGAGTCACCGTGTAACCCGCACGGCTATGTATTAGATGTTGCGAGTATAAGTAAAGCCGGTCACTCTCGTGGTTGGGATGTGATTGTTGACTCGACAGTGGGCACACCACTGCTGCACCCAGTATTAAAACGCGATGATGTGATGGAAAGGCCAGATTATGTGATTCACTCGTATACCAAAGAGCTTGCCGGTTCTGGCACCACCACAGCAGGTGTTGTGATTGGGCGCAACGAGACCATGTTTGTTCCAAAAGGAGAGGATGTCACTTTCACCAAGCCCAATGGCGATGAGGCGACGATTCCTTGGAACGAAACCCTGTTCTGGAATGTGTATTACATTAAAGGCGCATTCTTAGATGCAGACAAAGCGTTTGAAGTGCTTAACGGCATGAAAACCTATGAGATGCGTGTGGTGCAGAAAACGATTAATACACTGACGCTGGCGAAGATCTTTGATGCTCACCCAGACATCAATGTTTCATGTCCCGCTTTACCTGACAGCGATAACTATGATCACTGCCAAAACAACATGTACTTGGGGCTACCCGCCGCGCTGTTTACTATCGATATGGAAGGTAATGGCGACCGTGCACCAATCAATCGAGATGGGTTCAAACAGTTCTTCGATATGCTTGAACCCGCTATCGGTATGCAAGTAAGCCTTGGGCAAACCAATACGGTGGCGTTGTGTCCTGCATTGACCACTCACTCAGAGTTGAGCGACGAGGCACTTAATGAAGCAGGCATTAAACCTACGACTATGCGTATCTCGATTGGTTTAGAAGATCCTCGCATGTTTATTGCACATATTATCGAGGCGGCTAAGTTATCGATTGACCGTAAACACGCAGACTTCTCATCGAGCTTCCCGAGTAACGAGTACATCGACGAGATCTATATGCAAACTTATATGGACGTACACCAAAGGTTTGTGAAGAGTCTGCCTAAGTTCGGGCAGCTTAGTCAGTAAAGGTGGTTAAAATTCTACCAAAAGGAATTATGTCAGCAAACAAAAGCACCCCATCGAGTGGATAGTCGATCGGGTGTTATTTGTTTATTGTAGAGACTTATGCTTCAAGTTACGCCCAACTAAGTCGTGCATTTTCTTTATTGGATTCAGTTTCTACAATTTCATTCATTAAACGATCAATTTGGAACACAACTTGGATACTCGCATCTTCCATTGCTTGAACCGCTGTGATTGTGCCTTTTGTATCTCCTGAGGCTGCTTGATGCATGGCTTTTCGACCGTTGTCATGCACCTGTTTGTGTGGCTCCTCAAGCAATTGATAGCTTCTCAAATGACTGTAAGCCTTACCATCTCCGCGATAATACCACTGGCCTAAGCGACACTCTGAATGGGTGTTGATGGTTTCACCAAATGAACCACTTTGGAGTAGACGGTAGGTATTATTTTTCCAGATAGCGTGGTCGAGTTTGACTGAATCCAAGAACGCACGAGTAGAAGCAATATGAATCACTTGCTTCATGTTTTCTGACTTCACAACCACTTCGTTAACAATAGAGCTTATTTGCGCGGAAGACGCTGATACTTCTTCTGCGCAAACTTGGTTCTCTCCAATAGAGGTCTTTATCGCGTTTACTTGCCCCAAAACTTGCTTTACTAATGAGTCAATTTTTTCGCTAGCTTCACTGGCCTTACCCGCAAGGGTTCTTACTTCGTCAGCGACGACTGCAAATCCGCGTCCAGCTTCACCTGCGCGCGCGGCTTCAATAGCAGCGTTTAATGCTAAAAGGTTAGTTTGGTCTGAAATCTCTTGGATAGTCGATACCAGGTTAGAAATAGCGCCAGCCGTATGATCCAATATATCGACAGATTGAATGCTTTGAGACGCCTGATCGCTGATCTTGATTGCTCGGTTGTCTAGGCGTACTAATGCTTGATGTGTTTGTTTAAACATATCATCCAGCTGTTGAAGCTCTTGGTTTTCATGAGCCATAGATTTCGCACTTTCAACCATCTCTTTTTGAATGGTTTTGAGCATATCTCCACCTTTCAAGCAATTAGACATCATTTGACTGCTGTTGTGATGTTGTTGATGTGTCGATTGAGCGAGGTTTTGCGACTTATTTAATTCCATTTCGAGAGCATTAATATCAGATTCATGCTTCTTTTTTAGTTCGGCAAGTTCCTTTTTAAGTGATTGGTTTTCTAGTTTTATTCGTTTTATTCCAAACATAAAATACCTAAATGTATAGATTGGGAAGCTATTTACGTGGCTAATAATGCAACTTATGGTGATAAGGTATTGGTTTTAAAGGTAATAATTATCGGTTGGATTGTAACAAAATACTATTTGGTTGTTAGCCTTATTATCTTGTCTAGGTTGATTAATGACTAGTAAATCACTTTTTTTGTCAGAATATTTAGGTTGCTATCTATTTGATGGTCATTCTTATTATGCAGCTTAATAGGTGATTTTACATTTATGAGCATTATTAATGTTAAGTCTTAATTATCTTTTAAATTAGACCTCTCTAATTTAGCGGGCTATTAATTTGTGCTCTTTAGTATCAGTTCTTATTAAGTTGGTTGTCATTATTAATCTTTCTGACATTCACCCCGAGCTTAGAATTGGTTCGATTGGCCGACCTAATTAAAACTATTCTACTGGCGCGCAGCTGATGACGTTTTGTGAGAACCTAAAACAAAACAATGTCTCGGCATTGATCTCCCTTGATTCTGGTATGTCGGCAAGAGAGATCGTATCACTAACTAAGCAACTAGCGAGTCACAATATCGAGTATATCTCTAACAAGACGACGTATATCAAGGACTTCTTTTCAATCAAAGCCCTTACACAGCCTTTAAGTGAAGATTTCGATGGTCTAGCGAATCGGGTACTTGACTTATTGAGTACACGCGAAGGGAATGTGTTAGTCCATTGTGCGTTAGGTGATGGTCGCTCTGGTATGGTTAAGTCTGCAGTGATAATGAAACAAATGTTCAACGAGAGCCGTTTAGATTTAAGCAATGTGCTCGAGGGGACTAAGGCTTACGTCAAACCGTCCATCGAATCCGAACAAGCCGTTTTATCATATTTAGATGTGAAAAATAGCATTGATACGATTCGTAAAACTCATGCCAAAGCACTCGAGCGCTCTGATGATATAGAGGTTTTAAATCAATACCTTGAATATCTTCAAAATCAGAGTGCAACTGCATAATTGATCTCGTACTCGTGTCCTCAGTGACACTGAGCTATTAGGTTACACTGCCTCATCTGAACAAGTAATCGAGTGGGGCAGTGGTTAAATCAATTCTGGTAAATATAAATATAAATAGAGCTTCTCTATATCTCTTACAGCTTACGCTTTTTGATGAGTGGTATTGGTCATCATAGCTATAAGTCTTGCCACTTTTTTACGCATGTCACGCCTATCTACAATCATGTCTAAAGCACCATGTTCGAGTAAGAATTCACTCTGTTGGAAACCATCGGGTAGTTTTTCCCATACCGTTTGTTCAATGACTCTTCGGCCCGCGAAACCGATTCTCGCTTTAGGCTCACCGATATTGATGTCACCCAGCATGGCTAAACTGGCTGAGACACCGCCAAAGGTCTGGTCGGTGAGTACCGAGATATAGGGCAGTTTGGCTTCAGACAATCGTTTTAGGGCAGCGCTGGTTTTCGCCATTTGCATCAACGCCATGAGTGATTCTTGCATGCGCGCACCACCACACGCAGAAAAGCATACCAGGGCACAGTCTGATTCAATTGCTTTATTCACGGCATCTACAAATCGAGCGCCCACAACGGAGCCCATTGATCCCGCCATAAAAGAGAATTCAAAAGCACATGCGACAACAGGCATTCCAAGTAGCTCGCCCGTCATCACGACCAGTGCATCTTTCTCACCTGTACTTTTTTGTGCAGAGGCCAGTCGCTCGGTATAGCGCTTGTTGTCTTTAAAGCTGAGTAGATCTTTTGGTTGGCGTTGATCACCTAACTCCGTACGTTCGCTGTTATCGAGAAATGTTTCTAAACGAAGACGTGCTGTCATGCGCATGTGATGCCCACATTTTGGACACACCTGTAGGTTTTCCTTGAGTGCGATATGGTACAAGGTTTGAGTACAAGAAGGGCAGTTGATCCAGACACCTTCTGGGACTGACGCTTTACGATTACTTTTTAAGTTATTCTTATTCAATAGTTTTTCTAGCCAGCTCATGGATAACCTTTATTACCATTGTTCGAGTGATGAATATTGTATAAGCCTGATTTTGGTAATAAAGTGTCAATATTTGGCTTTATAATCCAATAATATGGGATTATCTGTGAGGGGATATGCTGGATAAAATTGATCAGCAATGGCTAAAGAGTTTTCATTGTGTTTATGAGAATAATAGCTTCAAAAGAGCGGCAGAGTTTCTGTGTTTACCGACTTCAAATGTTAGCCGACATATTGCGTTGTTGGAGCAACAACTAGACGTAAGACTGTTTGTGAGAAGCACGCGTCGTATTGCTCCAACGGAAGCTGGAGAGCATCTTTATCAGCGCACGCAGCCCTTGTTGGATAAACTCAACCAGGCGATAGAAGAGGTCACACAACACTCTCAAGAGGTGCAGGGGCAGTTAAACATCTTAATGCCGGACTCTGCCGAATTAGCTCAAGCTGTCATTTCCTTTTGCAACCAGTACCCATCCATATCACTGTGTTGTGACACCAGCATCAGTCCAAAAGAGGACTTGATCGACGGCTTTGACGTTATTGTCAGTTTTCATCGAGGAAAGTTAGAAGACAACAGCTGGATCGCCAAAGAAATCCAACGTTGGCCGAGTGCAGTCGTTGCTTCACCTAAACTTCTTCAAACCTGCTCAAAACCGTTTCAGATTACAGATCTAAAACACGTGCCCTGTATCAGTAGCTTTACCGCATTGAACGGAACGCCTTGGGTATTTATAGACGATCATGGTGAATGGGTAACACAGCGAGTCAAATCATCATTTAAGGTCAACAGTGGTCAGCTTGCTAAGGCTGGAGCATTGGCCGGTTTAGGTTTTGCGATACTACCAGCTGAGCTTTGTCGTGAAGAGGTTGAAGCTGGTGAATTAGAAATCGTGGAGCTCGAATATCAGCCCGCAGACTTAGTCCTGTATGCGTTTTATGCCTCAAGAAAACATATAGCGAAGAGGGTGCCTGCTTTTATCGAGCACTTGCAGCACCATGCAAAATAAATCAGTAGGTCATTTAAACACCCCCTTGTCTAGGGGGCGTAATAACGGGTACTGAAAAGCTACCCCCCAGTATCGCTAAAGTGCTACATTACAAGTTAACCGCTTGTTTTTAATTACCTTGAGTACCTACGTTATGTCACATACAGCCAAAGATCAGAAAAAACTAAAGGCCCGAGTTAGTAAAATACAAGGTCAGGTCAATGGTTTGAAAAAGATGCTCGATAACGACGAGCAACAGTGCCAAGACGTACTGCAGCAAATAGCAGCGATTCGTGGCGCAGTGAATGGCTTGATGAGAGAGGTCATTAAAGGTCACCTTCTAGAGCATGTGGTACTAGAAGATGACAAAGTTCAGCGTGAAGAAGATATGGAAGTGGTACTGAAAGTATTGGATTCATACATCAAATAGCGCTTGTTTTAGCGGTTCATTTGAGCCTTTCTTTTTACTAGTTCTTTCTTGAGAACATTAACAGCGTAAGGCTTCATTGATTTCCAGGCTTTACACTCTTCTCGTGTTCTACCACAGCCTAAACACCACCCTTTGTCGTGTGAAAAATCGCACATATCAATACAAGGGCTTTTCTGTTTTTTCATATTAGAGCCTATCTAGTACTTTCTCTACACTGGCTTCAAGTGAGCGCAGTCGGTTGAATTCTTCGAACAAACGCTGTTCTAGGTTTTTGAAGTTTAGGGGTAAGGTTCTCTGGCAAATCCCGTAGCTGTTGTCTTGGGTTTTGTAGCCTTTCCAACTTTCAATACGATCTTGTTCTAGAGCTTTAAACTGGCGAATAAATTCTGCTTGGGAAGGGCAGTCTTCTTCCGCATGCATGCAAACAGGAAAGGCCTTTTGCTTAATTTGAGGCCCTTCGATAAAGGTCTCAAAGTGGATACCGCCCTGTTTTTGGTTGAACCAAGTCTCTTTATATAACTGAAGGTACTCTCCACGGTTATAGATCTCCCAACCATCCTCGAACCAGTTTGCTTTTCTTAGCATCTTCTCTAGGTTGCGGAAAACACCTTTAACATCTTTCATATGGAAACTCTTCTTCCGTGGTTTGTGAGACAGTGCGTGAAAACTATACTCCCCCTGAGTATAAAATACTACCCCCTAGTATATGTGGTTATTGTACATCATCGAATCTTAGAGCTTATCTTAGCGTGCCAGAATCGGAATTAGCTTGTTTGGAAAGGACACCGATAAGCCTGATCTAGCTGTATTCCCGATGTGATTCTAGGCCCTTATGTATGGGGTATTTACGCGGTAAAACTGACAAGTTGATGTTTAACGAGGGTTCATTTCAGTTATGAAGGCCGCATAAAACAAGGGAGGCGAGATTATTCGGTTCTATCCTCGTTGATTTTCAGGAAAATAGCCGCCCGATGACTAATGTCGGTAGTGGACACGAGGTTTCAGGTATGGCAAAGAAAATTATATTTATCCACGGTCGGGGGCAAAAGCCTGACAGGGAGTCGCTTCAATCATTGTGGTACGATGCTATCGAACATGGATTACAGCGTGGCTGTAAAGGTTCTGATTCACTCCAAGCTTTCCAGAATATCGAGAAGCGTTTCGTGTATTTTGGCGACTTATCAAACACATTATTGAACAAGCCAACTGAAGAGCCGCTCGTCCGACAACAGGCTTTGATCGATCTCAAAGGGTACACGTCCCATCAGTTTAATAAGAAAACGTATGGTGAAGTTTCGAAGGTAGGGTTCCTGCAAGAGGCGCTCGCGGATACTTTTTCTTCTGTGCTTAGTCGTTTGAAAATGGCAGAGCCACTTATAGCATTAGTTGCTCCCGATATGAGTCATTATTGGTATGAAGACTCTTACTTTGGTAGCGACGTAAGGTATCGATTAATGGTGGAGCTGAGAGATGCGTTAGATAACCAAGATGAGGTGATGATCGTCGCACATAGCCTTGGCACAATGATCAGTTTTGACGTGTTATGGAAACTCTCCCATTACAGTGAGTACCGAAACGCTTACGGCGCTAAAAAGAAGATCGATCTTCTGGTTACGTTAGGTTCACCATTAGGCGATGAGAGTGTAAAAGAGCGCTTGAAAGGGAGCCGTTTAGAGGGCATGAAAAAGTACCCTTTAAATATTCATAGGTGGGTGAACTTGTCGGCTGAAGATGACTTTATCTCTCACGACAGCAAAATCAAAAATGACTTTCAAGAGATGCTCAAACTGGATTTGATTGCTGGTGGAATGAAAGACATTTATCCAATTTACAATCTCAATGTGTGTGACGGGCAAAGTAACCCGCACGCTTCTATTGGTTATCTTATCAACCCCCAATTCATCTCCGTGTTAGATGAATGGCTTGCCAGTTAGCGGTAGCGCGCAAGTTCAAATACGAATATTCAAAGGTAGATAGCCAGATAATCAAATGAGTGTTGCGATGTGGAGATCTTGCTTAATCCAATATTATCACTGCGATTGTACTCCTCAATCGAGTGGTCGAACCCATAAGCTGTAGAAGGCGCCATATATTGAGTAATGCCGTGTTGTGTCGTTGTTATTTGATCATGCCCATGTCCACAAATCACCTCTCGTACTCCATATTTCTGAAGCACCTTCATTATGGAAAAATCGTTCTCGAGACGTATTGCTTGTATCCAATCGGCACCGACAGGGATGATAGGGTGGTGAACAACAATGATAGGGTTACTGGCTTTTCTCAGCTGTTTCTTTAACTGGGCCAAGCCTCGATTATCGATACGCCCTGAACCGAGTGGGTGAACGCTGTCTTTGGGTTTGAAACTCGAATCGAGGAACACAAACTCTCGCCCACAAACGTTGGCTCTATCGGTCACACAGATCGTCGAACCTTTAAGTTCTGCACGCATTAAGCGAGAGTCATCATGGTTGCCTGCAATCGCATAAATAGATTTGTTGGTAAGGTGTCGAACGAACGTTTCTAAGTGAGTATAGTCACCGGGTTTGGGGTTACAGCAAATGTCACCTGTCAGGAAAATAGCTTCGCATTCTTGATCGTTATTGACGTATTCAAGCGCTCGACGTAGGTTTTCATAACTGGATTCATCTGAGAGGTGGCAATCACTGATTTGGTAAATGGTGTTCATTATTGGCGTCCGGTCATTTCAAGATAATAAAGAGTGGTCTGATCTAGGTTAACGCGTAAAGTGCAGTACGATGTGAATTATCTTTTCAAAGCCAGATATTATAAAGACCTCAACTCTGAGAGGTCTTTATAAACTTACGTTAGTTAGCTTTTGATGCTTTATGTTGTTCAACCATGAAAGTAATCGCATCGTCACTTAAGCACGACTTACTCACGTATTGGCGCTGCTTCCCAATATGAATGATAAAGCCGAGGTCAGTTTCCTCAAGCTCGTCGATCTGGCTCCACTTAATTGTGTTGGTGGTCTTATAGTTTTTGTAACTTACGCCATCTAAGTCACCTTTAAACACTACTTTGCTGCCAGCGCCTGAGCTGATTCTTTGTCGCCACAACCACCAGGTTCGTTTGCAATACACGCTGAACGCTTCAATGACACTCAATACAATGAAGAACCAGCCAACGTAGCCGCTTGGTAATAGTTCAAATTCAAGTAGAACCCAACCAAAAAGAAGGAACAAAAACGCCTTCAAATACGCTTTTGGGAATTGAGTTGGGACGCTCGTTTGATCATAACACTCAGCAAAGAAAGCTTTGTCGAGGGTGTACTCTGTGGTGAAACCGGGTTCTTTAGACATGTATGGCTACTTTAAGGTTCTCTGTAAATGGACTTTCAGTGGGTAGGTGTCCCACGCTGCAACTTCGCAACTTGATTATTGTATCGCTTCTCACTGCTTTTATTTAAAGATTTTGGCTCTGTTTTGTAAATCGATGATACTGCGAGATTCAGTTTTGGCTTTACTCGTAAGTTGGTTAAATGGTGCTGGGTGATGAATGTTAGAGAGCTCGCATGTTTGAGAGGGCATTGATTTACTTAACATTGCGTTGGATTTACATTTATTTACAACTAGGTCACTACAATGCACGGGTTGTGAGAAAACCAGCGTTGAAAGTTGTTCCTATTTCAACGTGACAACTACACTTAATCCACCTATCTGCTATCGGATCTTTTATTTATGTTCACTAAGAATCAAATTCTTGCACTCTCATCTGTTATTTTAGTCACGACAGGCTGTTCTCCATCATCTGAAATCCCGCTTAGCAATACAGCCAGTGATTACAATGGTACAGCGAGTATTACTCAAGGGCGCGCGAAGACTGTTGTATCCAACTTGTTCGAATGTGAAAACGGACGTAGCCGAGTGGCAGGTATTGGGGAGATTACTGATTCTGATGGTAAAGTTTGGATTGTACCTGCGGAAAACCATTTCACTACTGCCGAGAAAGCTGTCGACCTATATGAAGAGTGCGCCAACATTACCCCTAACGGTATTGCCGAGGTTGATGAAGCTGCAGTTCCCGTTGCCGTCATAGATTCTGACGGAGAAGAGGTGACAGGCTATATTTTTGCTGACAATTACTTTGAGCTTTATATCAACGGTCAACTTGTCGCAGTGGATACCGTGCCATTCACGCCATTTAACTCAAGCATAGTGAAGTTTAAAGTTAACAAACCTTATACGATTGCCGTCAAGGTGATTGATTGGGAAGAGAATTTGGGCTTAGGGACAGAAGACAACCGAGGTAAAGCATTTCACCCTGGCGATGGCGGCTTCATAGCAAGCTTTAGCGATGGCACTGTAACGAATTCAGACTGGCAAGCTCAAACCTTCTATACCTCTCCAATTTATGATCTCACTTGTCTGAGTGAAGTTGGTGGTAAGCGATTGTCTGATACCTGTACTACTGAAGGCACAGGTGATGGGGAAAATGCTTACGCTGCTCATTGGGCAACGCCGGACAACTGGATGAACCAGGCGTTTGATTCATCTTCGTGGCCTCAGGCGACACAGTATTCTGAAGATGAAATTGGCGTAAACAATAAAAAGTCTTACATGAATTTCATTGAAAAATTCAGTGGCGCAGGCGCTAGCTTTATTTGGTCAACGAATGTGGTGTTGGATAATGAAGTTTTACTGCGATACGAAGTGAAATAAGCATAAGGCTTTGTGGGTTAGTTTCGCTCTCATGAGAGAGTAGCTGAGTGATATGAAAAGGGGTGTGACTATCGTTCACACCCCTTTTGTTCGGTCTGTATAAAGCTCTAAGCTTAGAGGCTTACATAGTAAACACTGGCGACATACCGCTGTCTTGACCACTCATTAGCAATAAGCCAATTAAGATAAGTAAAACACCACCAAACAGTTGTAAGTAATGACCTGCAGCTTTCAGTGACGCACTGTTATTCTTGTTACCTGCAGCCAAATAGCGTTTTACCAAGTTTTTGCCTGTTAGTGTCATGATTGCAATCGTCGAGGTCGTGAATGCGGTACCTATCGCCATGGCAAAGGCACTGACAACACCCATCCAATATAAGCCAACCATGTTTGCGAAAAGCAGAACCATAATCGCACCTGTACATGGCCTTACGCCAATCGTAACGATGATTCCTGCATATTCACGAAGTGTTGAAGCTTTGTTTATAGCGTCTGCATCGGCAACATGCTGGTGGCCGCATCCACAATCCGTATGAGAATGATCTGTGTGAGCGTGTTCTGCAGTTTGTAATGCGTTAGATGGGGTCAACATCATTGAACCAGCAGCTACTGATGAGCGAAGCGCCATTGGTGATTGGACTGAAATTGGCGAAGACGTATCGGCAGCTAAGGTGGTGATCGCTTTCACTTTCAATTTCAATTTTGGTGCACGCATTGTGGTGTAGATGTTTTTAAGAGCCTTCCAACAGATCAATGCACCCACTACCGCGACTAACGCGAAACTCAACGAGACAAACATATTGGCTTTGTCATTCACCATTCGCATAGAAGCGCTAAAGCCCCATAGCAACACGCTTACTAATAATATTGCGACTAATGCTTGTAAAAATGCAGAAACAATCGTTAGCACTAAACTGGCTTTTGCTTTTGTTGGGTGAGTAGCTAAGTATGTTGAGACGATGACTTTGCCGTGTCCTGGTCCAAGTGAGTGAAGCATGCCGTAGATAAAGCTGAACCCGATAAGGTAGCTACCTGCGCCCCAAGGGTTAGACTTCGCATCATAGAGGAGGTCGGCAAGCTCTGAATTAACTTCTCTTTGCCATTGAATGCTGGATATCACCAATGACGGCCACATAACCCACAGTTGGTATGCACCGACGGCAACGAGTGTGAAGGCAAGGACACCTGTAAGGTAGTATTTTGTTTGAATTTGATTTTTCTGCATTAAATGCACCTTTATCAGAAATCTTTTTCTTGATGATTAGAGAGACTTAACGAGCACAGACGTTTACTTGTCGAAACGCCTAATCGTAAAAATAAACGCCTTGGTTAAGCACCAGGAACCGCGGCACAATGAAGCTCGACCGACTGAGTGAATAGCTGGCCTAATGTGTTGTCTGGGTCGGCATCGGCAGGTAAAGACATCGCATAACTCATTTGCTCAGGCGTTGGATTCGGCTCGATAATCTCTAACTTACATTGTCTTGCGAGCTCTGGAGATAACGTCACGTCTTCATTAGCGATCCATGACATATCGACAAAGTAGCTCGGATCAAAAATCAACATGCGAAGCGAATCACGTGTTACCGGTTTTGGCTTTGAAAGTGGTAGGTCGAACGTGAGAACCATTTTGGCTTCATCACGTTCGAATTTGGCATGTTCAGCAACCTGATATTTAATTGGCTCCTCACCATCGTAGAAATAGGTGAAGTAGTGCTCGTACATCATGTTTTCGATTACTGAGGCCGCAAGGTTCTTGAACGTCTCTTCCTCTTTTTCTGGAGAAACGTCTTCGCCATCCAGCATATACATAGAGGTCATGGCGTCAAAAGACCACTCCATTGAGAATCCGGTGATCATGCCATTCTCGCCCTCAATGTGAGTTTTCATTTCGATCCAAGAGTGGGGATGTGCATGTAGCTGAGGAGCAAAAGTCAGTATTGCTAACCAAAGTGGTAAATGCTTAACAGAGCGTAATTGCGTTGAGAAACGACATAGATATCGTGAGGAAAGGCAGCTGAGCACCTTGGTTAGATTAAATAGCTGTTTCATGAGACATAATAGTAAATTGACTTAATGTTATACTATAACAATTGCTAGTGCTGTTCACATCAAATTTGTGTCAATCATCAATTCACTTGTAACAATGTACAGCAAGTGTCGATCGTTATTTTTTATGAGTCCCCCATACTCAAAGTCATCAAATTACTCAGTGTTGAGTTATCTCTATTTTGTATTCGCTATGAAACTGAGCTCTAATAATTTTTGGAGTGCGACATACAAAAGAGTAGCCTGAAGTGAAGACCACCAAATTGATAAGTGCGACATTATTATGTTTGTTGTTTTTCTGTAGCGTTATCAAAGCAGAGACGAACATACGTATTTTGAATAACACCCGAGAGGATCTTAGCTTATTTATATCCGGAGACGAGCAAGTTATCACCTCAACCGGCGTTAATCATATTAGGCCCTATAGCTATGCTGAGGTTGCTAACCTGAGTCGGTATGGTGGTATAGAAGCAGGCAAAGACTACTACTTTTTTATACTTTTAGGCTACGAATATCTCACTCCATTAGTGAGGCTAAAAGGAACAGCGTGGGGGTCAGATATGTCTTTTACCCTTGTTGACCCTGAAACCACACATATCGGTGAATTATACAGTGATCGAGCAATTCACGGAGATAATAAAGGGGGTTACCGGTACTATTATAAGGCTGATTACACCGGGGGATATGATGATCTAACCTTTGTTATAAGTGAAGAACCAACGACGCCGCCAACTGATGCGAATAGCATCAATATACTGACTTACAATGTATGGCTGCTCCCTTATATTGGAGAGTATATGAATGATAGAGATATACGTATTGCTGAAGCGGTCAAGAATCATGACGTGGTTTTTATGCAAGAGGTGTTCAGGCGAGAAAATGAACTACGTTTAAATGCGGACATGCAGCGCCATTTTCAGTATGTCAGTCATAAACTCGATGGTGGTGGCAGTAATACCTACGATGGCGGTGTTATTACTTACAGTAAATATCCCATTGTTGAACAGGCGCAACATGTCTTTGATAACTGTCGGGGAACCGATTGTGCGGCAGATAAAGGTGTGCTCTATACCAAGATAATAAAAGACAGTCGCCCATATCATCTGTTTAACCTGCATCTTGGCTCTTGGAATTCCCGCGAACATCGAAATATACGAATGCTGCAGGTCGGTGAAATACTCGCCTTTGTGGAACGGTTAGGTTTACCGGAGGACGAGCCTGTTATCTTCGGTGGTGATTTCAATATCGCCAAGCACAAGTTTCCGCTCGATTTCACTCGAATGCTAAGAGTATTGGATTTGCAAGAGCCTTCTTTAAAGGGGGCATTGACCTATAGTTACGATCCGCTTGTGAATCAAAACCTATCCGATAGCGATAAATCAGCCCAAGAACGGCTTGATTATCTGCTGTATTCAAATAATGGCAGTGTGGTGGCGAGTTCCAGCAAAATTGAATTGTTACGCAGTTTTGACGATGACATGTGGGGTGTGTGGGATTTATCTGACCACCTTGCGGTAAGTGCACGTTTTGAAGTGCCCTGAAATGATAGGGCACTGTTCATATGGGCAATCATTATGTTTTTAGAAGAATTTCTTAATCGCTTTTTCAGCACATGCGACATCTAAGTGACCACCAGGAGCACCGCCCACACCAATCGCCCCAATCATTGCGTTGTTGAGTTGTACCGGAACACCACCCGCGAGAAATAACAGGTTGTCATCCATATTCTGTAAAGGTTGCATGATCGGCTTATCGGCGATGAGCTTCATCAAGTTACCTGAAGGCTGCTTCATGCTTGCCACTGTGAACGCTTTTTTGCGCGAGCTATCAAGGGTGTGAATACCTGCACCATCAGAACGCAGTTGAGCAATCACATTACCCGACAAATCAACAACAGTTGCAGAAACCTTGTAGCCATCTTCCTTGCATTGATTTACTGCTTCATGAGCAAGCTTGAATGCCGCTTCTGATGAGATTTGAGTGAAAGAGACCGTTTGTGTCTCTGCCGCCATTGCGTTGTTAGAAAGGCTAAGGAAACCAAGAGTTGCTGCTAGTACAGTTAGTTTTGTCATTTTCATGTTTACTCCATTAAGACATTCTTTTTCAGGTATAGGGTTTCGATGAGTGCTGGTCTGATATTGACAAGCCACTCTTAATCAACAGATTCATACTAACGAACGCATGATTACGAGGTGCTTTCTTGAACATTACAAAGTTGCAATGTTGCTTATATTCGAGAAAGGATATTGATAGAGTGTGTTTAGAGCACGCTAACTGATAAATGAAAGTAAATGAAAATACTATTGATTGAGGACGACATTCATATCGCGAAGTTTTTGGTGAATGGTTTTCATCAAGAAGGGATAACGGTGACCCACTCAACGGATGGTGTTGATGGATTACACGAGGCCGTGACTGAAGGATACGACGTGATTATTCTCGATATCATGTTACCTAAGAAAGACGGATTTGCAGTGCTTGCCGAGCTGCGAGGGCAGGGCTACGCGACGCCCGTCATCATATTAAGTGCTAAACACTCAGTAGAAGAGCGCGTGCAAGGATTACAGTCGGGTGCGGACGATTATTTGGTGAAGCCTTTTGCATTCCCTGAGCTACTCGCTCGTTGCCAAACCTTAGTGCGTAGAGGCAAGCAACCGACACCCCTGCCATTAGAACTGCATTATGGTCCGCTTAGCCTAGATCTTCTCAAGCACACGCTACAAAGAGATCAACAAACGATCACCATTAATCAGCGTGAGTTTATGTTGATGAAGTTACTGCTCGAAAACCCAGAATCTGTAATGTCGAAAACGGCGATTCTTGAGCATGTTTGGGGGCATCAGTTTGATCCGCAAACCAACGTGGTGGATGTGCTCGTGTGTCGACTACGCAGTAAAGTCGACAAGGGGTTTTCTAAGCCATTGATTCACACACTTCGAGGTGTTGGTTATGTCCTCAAGTCGTAGTATTGAACAGGCGCTTGCCAAAACGCAGAGACATTTATTGGTTCGCTTTATGTCGACCTTGCTACTCTGCTTGCTGCTGGTGGAACTGATTGTCGGAGCCATTTTCTTTTTCGATCTTTATCAAACGGAGAAGAAGATTCTTACGTCAATGTCGACTGAGTATCAACGTATTCTAACTTACGACTCTAGCGAACGTTTGATTCACGTTTTAGAGGCTAACCCTCATCGGTTACTTGAGAACAACATCGCCGCTTATCAGGTTGAGAAGGGCGTTTCATCTGAGGGAACATTCATTGCGGGAACTCAACACCAATCAGTAACAGAGCCTTTTTCCAGCTACCAAATTGATGACAACCGCTCGTGGCTAGAGAGCTTCATACTTAGCCCTTATATGTCTTTGGCAATTGAAGGGGAGCAATATGACTTCTGGTTGGTTTTGGACAACCGTTCGAGAGACTATATCGCTTACAATCAATGGCTAATGACCTTGTATGCCTTGCTTGCACTTGTGGCGGTTACTGCGGTGTTTACTCGTAGAATCATACACAGTGCGATGTCGCCCCTGATTACTTTTGGTGACCTGCTTGATAAGCTTAAAAAGGGGCAGTTAGAACTTCCCAGCACTAGCAAGAAAGAAACCAAATCTCAGCCACAGGAAGGTCTCAACGTCATCAGTTCCAGTGTTCACACTGCAGTTGCAAAGCTCCAGCATGTCACGACAACATTGAATACCACTGTAGATGCGATTGCTCATGATATTCGAACCCCTTTGTCTCGTATTACTTTGGCGTCTCAAACCGCATTACTGAGCAACGCCGATGAGCAAGCAATGAAAGATGCATTGGCAGATTGTTCTGAACACGCGATGCAGGCAAGTAACATGCTAACCGCTTTGATGAAGCTGAACGATGAAATGACTGGCAAGCGCAAACCACAGAAGGTGTCGACACAGGTAGCGGATGTAGTTGGTAATGTTGTGAGTTGGTATGAAGATGTGGCAGAAGATAAACAAATCGAGCTAATGCTTGAAGGTGACCTTGAGGCTGTTGTTCAGTCAGACCCTGACAAGTTGACTCAGGTGTTGGTTAATCTTGTTGATAACGCGATTAAGTACACCGAGCCTGAAGGAAGAGTGACGGTCAAAGTTGAGCAAACTACAGAGGGCAAGGTGGCGATAAGCGTTCAAGATACCGGTGTTGGGATAGAGCAGAAATATCTGGATCTGATTTTTGAAAGGCTTTATCGAGTCGACAGTAGCCGAAGTAACGTTGAGGGATATGGTATCGGGTTATCTTTGGCGCTTGCTATGGTCGAGAACCTCGAAGGCGCGTTGAACGTGAAATCTGAGTTAGGAGTGGGGAGCACCTTCACGCTTACGCTTTGATAATCGGGATTGCAGGTTATCGTTTTATTGGCTATGAAGGACGGCGGCCTTTGTAAGTAACGAGTAGGTTACCGATCAGCATCACCACACCACCAATGATTAGCGCGAAGGTCAGTGGTTCGTCATAAAGTACAATTCCGACTACTGCGATAACAGGGAGCCTGAAAAAGTCGAGTATCATCACCAGAGTCACTTCTGCGTTCTTCATGGCTTTGGTCAAACAATAATGAGCGGAGAGTGCAGATAGGGCGACTAGCAACAACCAAGCTGATTCAAGTGTTGAAGGCGTTTTCCATACTTGCCAAGACAGAATCAAGCCGATAGGTAGTTGGATTAAACACATGTAAAACAGGATGGTCAGCGGAGCCTCTGTGCTGGCTAATGATTTGGTCGACGTATGCGCGACCGCGTAACAAAACGCTGCACACAACACGACAATAGCACCAGCATTCATGACATCTTGAGTGGGTTGAACAATGATGACGACGCCGAGTAACCCTAATGCGATAGCCAGTATTTTCTTTATTGTGAGGCTTTCCCCCAGAAAGAGACTTGCCAGTAATGCTGTCCAAAGTGGGACAGTGAATTCAAGCGCGAACACTTCCGAAAGGGGAAGTAATCCAATTCCAACAAACCAGCCAAACTGCCCTCCAAAGTGAAAGACATTACGCAGGCTATGTAAGCGGAGTCGCTGTGTTGAAAACAGCCCCTTTTGCTTGGCCGCGATGATCAGAAATGACACGACACATAATCCAATGACACTTCGTACTAACAACACTTGATAAGTACTGATGTTACCGCTGAGCTCTCTTGCTCCGATGGCCATCAAACTGAATGACATCAGAGTGCCTATCATCCAAAGAATCGTTGATGAGATAGTGATTTCCTTATCGTGCGTATCAGGTGTCCATATTGAATGATTGTGCAGAGTATAACCGCTGCATTCAATTGAAACCTGTTGTTTAATCGGATTTTGCATACTTACTATTAAGATCGCTACAAACGGTAAATCTAATTTTTCACACGATAGTTATTGGCATATGCTAATAAGTGGGCGTATTCTGAACTCCTGATCATCAATAACAGGAAGTTACCATGTTATACGCAGTACCTTGCCGCGCCCTTCATGTCGGCAACCATTTTGCTCGTTCTCCTCAGATAGCTATTGTCGATGAGCGACAACACATAAAGCATCTTATCCCTTTGGTTGAGTCTGATAGCCCGTGCAATAAGAAGAAACAATGGATGTGTGTCGTTAAATCTTACGATGTGCAGGCTGTGGTAGTTCGACACATTGGCAAGAAGATGTTGGCGCACTTGTTCAACAACGATATTCGTGTTTTTTCGTCAAAAGGAAAGGCGGAAGTGGCGACTTTGGACTTCAACAATCTGCAAGAAGTCACCGATCTTGATTACGGTCGAGAATCACGAAATAGCGGATGCAGCAAGAAAATGTGTGGCGAGAAAGGACACAAGAAAGAAACGTCGATTCTCACGCCCCAGTTGAACCGGTTCAGTGTTATTCGAGGTGTCCGAAAATGACATTTTTACTCACACTGGTGGCCTTTGTTGGAATGGTTGTGTTAATGGCAATTGGCGTGATTTTTTCACGTAAGCCAATCAAAGGCAGTTGTGGAGGACTCGCGCAGTTAGACATTGAGCGCGAGTGCAATTGCAAGGATGTGTGCGAAGGGAAAAGCCGAAAGCTGTATCAGATTACTGAGCCATCACATTAATGTTCTTTGAGAGCCTGTCGACAAGCAAAGTTAAAGCTTCGGACTATGAGCCTTGAATCACTAATGCATGGCCGTTGACGATGCACTTAGCGACTTTGGTTCGTGCTCGTTTAATTATGTTGCCGAACGTTTGGCGAGACACCTGCATCTGTTCTGCGGCTTCAAGTTGGCTTAGACCTTCTTGATCCGCTAAGCGCAAGGCTTCCAATTCTTCTAACAGCAGTTCTTCCTTATGAAGCTCATCCATAGGAACACCATTGGGCTTGAAACAAGAGTAAGCCGCACGGGTACATAACTGGCGATGTTTTTTTGGTCGAGCCATATCAATCTCTAGAAATCTAAGGGTAAAAAGGAGTAAGGGAAAGTATGAAGGTTTTCATTCCTCACAACCATAGCCGTTGCCAAGTGTGCAGCCAAGGTTTTTTCGCAGACGGCCCCATTTGTTTTGAAGCCGTTGGCGTGCATGAAGCTTTAACCAAGAAGGAAGTTCTAGTTAAATATGAAGCTTTTGCCAAGATTGTACCAACAGATAAAGTTGAGGGCTACGATGGCATCATGCAGGGCGGTATTGTCACCACATTACACGATAGCGCGATGCTGCATTGCTTGTTCCAAAACAGCATCAATGCGATGACAGTGAGTTTAACGTCTCGCTTTCATCATCCAATCTTCATTGGTCAAGAGTTAGAAGTTCGCGCACATTGGGTCAAAAGCAGACGCAACATTCACTTCTTAGAAAGCAAAATCACTCAGAATGGGAAGCTGTGTTCATCGGCACAAAGTCAGTTTATGTCTTAGGTTTACAGCCCAATGTTTTGCAGAATAATTAGGGTTCTCTATAGTTAAAGTAACAACTATTAAAGCTAGGGCAGCATTGAATTTATCATAAACTTTTTCACTTATGAGGACGCTAAGGTGTGTTCGTTAGGCGAGCCTTTGCACTCGATTCAATTCATCGCTGCCTTTTTTGGAGGGCTGCTGATGCAAAAATTCTTCAAATCGACACTTCGATACTGTGCTCTTTCAATCGTTTTACTTTTTCCATTCTTCAGCACTTCTGCTTCATCTGCTCCGCTTAAAGTTGGCGTTTACCCTTGTCCTCCTTTCGTTATTGGCTCGATGGATAATGAGTGGGATGGCCTCAGTATTGAGCTGTGGGAGAAGATCGCCAAGGATATGGATGTTGCGTTTACGATAGAAAATCACCCCCTCGATGACTTACTCAGGTCGATAGAGACGGGGCAAATCGATATTGGTGTCTCTTGCATCTCAATCACGCCAGAACGTGAACTGTTCGCTGATTTCTCGCACTCATTCTATGAAACCCATCTTGCTATCGCAGTGAAGAAGAAAGGCTATCTGGAGACGTTACACTCGATATTCTTGAACCCTGCGTTATGGTTGATCATCGGTGTGGTGGTAATCATCGCAGGTGTCATTGGCGCATTTTTCTATATGCTCGAGCACGGTGAAAACCAGAAGCTCTATTCGATGAAAAGCCGAACTGGACGCTGGCTAGAGAGTTTTATTCTCGGATTACTTTTCATTACTCGAGGTCCATTCAATTACTTTGAGTTTAAGAGCTTAACAGGGCGAATCGCGACGGTGTTCATTGGTGTATTCAGCATGCTTTTTATTGCCAGTATTACCGCTGTGTTAGCGAGTAAACTTACACTTAGCCAAGGGTCTTCTCAGATCAAAGGTATTAATGATCTAGCGAATGTCGCAGTAGGTGCTAAGGTCGCGACTACGTCCTCTCTGTTATTGACGAGCTTCGGTATCAGACACGAGAATTATATCGATATGCCAAGGCTATTGGCTGCTTTAGAGGAAGGAGAGGTAGACGCCATTGTAGCTGATGATGTGGTGCTCAAATATATGATAGGTAACGGTAGAATGCGCGGCCAATTTGAAGATTTAGAGGTGTTACCGTATCAGCTAGAGAAACAGAACTACGGTTTTATCATTACTGAGAATAACCCTTACGAAGAAGAGATTAACCGCGCTCTGTTGCAAATTCGAGAGTCTCGCAAGTGGCGTAAAATCCTAGTCGAGTATTTTGCGGACAATTAACCGAGACAGCGAAACAAAGCATGAGGCATTAGCTATCAGTCTGCTCTGATTCCAACGCTGAAACTTTACGCTTTTTGAAATATTTAACACCTGTCCAAACGACATAAGCGGCAACAAAAACAATTAACGCAGAGCGGAGTAGGATAGGCGCGTCATGCTCTAATTGCTTAACATGGGGTGCGATACTGGCGAACAATCGGCTGGTAAAAAGCATCCCCATTACAAACATAACCACTTTATTCATCTGACTCGCCACTCAATTAGACACGTTACACAGAATACGTTCTCGGTTGGTTGGGCTATCAATAAGGCCAAGAACGATTCTGCTCGGAAATAAAAGCATGCGCTTCTAGTATGGCATCGTCAACGCGATATCAACCAAAACTCAGTAAGCTAACATTTCGTTTTTGGAGGTGCTCTACTTTAATGTTATCCGTTACTAGGCTTAATTTATTGACGAACCTGGAGAATCAAACGAGACTTTGAGTCAGATTCGATCTTCTCTTCTAATTCGGCTCTTTTCTTTTTATCCAAAAAAGCGTCCCATTCATCAAGTAATAGCGTCTCTTGCGTGTTGTTGAGTAACCAATCTAGGCATTTCTTGGTGTACTCTCCGTCGGAAATATCTTCTTTATTTAGCTCCGACTCCCAAGGCCAGCATACGCGGTACGAGGGGTTGAAATACAGAGCGCCGGAACTTCGTTGATAGTCTTTAAGGTAAGTGGTTTTTCCAGAACCGTTCGAACCAATAACAGAGAGATAGCCGTTACGATAGCTCTGAAGTTCATTTGCGCTGACTGGTTTATTGGTTTGATTATCTTTGAGCTCAATAGTAGGCGTATCTATTTTAAATGGTGCTTTGGTGTCATTAAATTTGGTGAGTAGCCTAAGCTGCCCTTTTATATTAGGTAGCAGGATAATTATCGATACTAATTCGTTTGCCGAAGCAAGCAGATGGTAGATACGAGTCAGGTTTACCACAATCCCCAGTTTAATCGCTGCATCTGTTTGAGGTGAAAACAGCAAAAACACGACTAAAGAAGTGGTGGGTAAGAGCGAAAATAAAGAAGTGATTAGCATCGCAGCGTATTTACTGCGAGCCTCTTTCATTCGAGATGAAAGATACGCCTCGGTACTCAGTCGTGTATCACTCTGAAAACTGTCACGATTAATAGACGAGCCGTGATGATAGTTTTCATGGATGGCCGATAATTTCTTGGTAAGGATTGAGCCTTGAGTATTTCGAGTCTCCGATAGCCCCTCCATTCTTTTGGATATGTAGATCTTGTAGGCAGCAATAAAGAATGCGCTGACCAGGATTGAGAGAGCAAATCGATAGTCTAAAACCACACTAATCACTAATAAGCTCAAGCTGAAGTTTAGTAGTGCAGAGATAGAATGAAATGAATAACCAATAACGCTAATGATGGTCTCTTTACCTTGAGAGACCAGAATACCTTTGATGTTATCGGTGTCAGTTTTGTTGGTGCACGAACCGTAGATCGTTGTGGCAGCAGACCAAAAGTCACTTAGTGCAGAGCACAACCAAGCCTCCCGAGACATGTCACTGAAATATGACACACAGTAAGGCAGCACCATACACGTCAAGTAAACAGCGGCCCACAGTTTGAAATCAACACTGTCGAAGCCAACATTATTGACTTCGTAGATAATTTGAACGGATGCGTAAACAGAGATTGCGATAGATAGCTGGTGTATACCCGCAAAGGAGATTGCCAACCAAGAGTGCTTATTGAACAGGCTTAGCGCAATAGATCTTACTGATTCAAACTTCATACAGGGAATATCCGTTTAGTGCTGTAATTTCGAAAGGCGTGTGCTTTGTTCTTTCTGTATCTAAGGAAATTAGCGTGTAACGACTCGATCTCCTCCTTAAGCGCTATATGGTCTTCCGCACTAATATTATCGAGCCTTGTCTGGTGTGTAGGTAAGCACGCCCACTTTAAAAAGTCCGATAGCGTAGGCGTAACAATACTGTAAGTCACATGGAACGATTTACGTGATTCCGAAACAGGGTTATGAGCAACTCCTTTAGGAACAAAGAGGAGATCACCTTCGCTGAGTACGATATCGTCTTGGTTCTCGCTAAATTGCCAGCGCTTCTGACCAGCCAGTTGTTTGACCAACACATGGTGGTCGTCTTTATGGTATCCAAATCCGCTGATTGAACCGTAAGAAACATACAAATTAGCTGATGATTCACAATGAAGAAGCTCGCTAAGTTGCCGAGTAGTCGATGAAAAGTAGCCTTTGAACTCATCAATAGAGTCCATAGCAAACGTACCTCCAACAAGAAACTGGTCGTGTAGCTTATCGTTTCTTATATAGAGATTGGTTTTCCCATGTTTATTCATGCCTTTGGTGGAGACTAATTCTGTTTGTTCGGTCCCATTGCGGAAAAACCTAGCTCTGTCACTCGTCATTCTTGCACCGGACAACAATGTCTCTATATGGTCGGTGATGGGGGCGCTGTCCCCGTCTAGTGCGCGCATCAGCTGGGTCTTGTTAGAAAGCCGGTTGTTAACCAATAGGGCACCGATGAAGGCCTGCTCCTTCTCAGAAAAACTCATATTTTCTCCAATTTTGCGTTGCACACTTCTAATATCTCTTTCCCTCTTGGTTTCAATAAGTGGGATTCTAAACAAGATTGGATTGACGTTAGTGTTTGCGCTAATAATTGTTCTGTTGGCGGGTGAGCACAAAATTCTTTTGGTACGATCGATAACTCGTGTCGAAATAAGAGTAACTCGGTTCCTACAACTGCACTGTGGTATGACTTATCGAGAGGGCGAGATTTATTTAAGACTGCAGAACGAGTCCAGTTCTCTTCCTTATACATATTTTCATACGAATAAAGGCCTCTAATCAGTTCTTCAATAAATAAGAGGTTATGTGTTAATTCATGAACGAGGAACTCGACTCGGTTATTTATACACCAATGTGTTTTAGGGTTTACCCAAATAACACCTGGCATACCAGAGGTGCTTCCGCCACTTGCTTGATCTGAGCGCATGAAAAATATGACATTAATAGCCAACTCGAAAACTTCATGGAGGTCAGGTGATAACTCTTTTAGATAGTCTAGAGAGAGTAAATAGTCGGCCATCTCTTCTGAAGTTACATTACATGTTGAGTTAGATATAATGTCCGACTGGGATAAGTCGTCGAGTTTTGACAAGTTATAACCTGTAGACAACTCACTACATAGGTTTGGCTCGTTTATCTTAAGTATCTGATTGTTTTCTGAGATGTTATCCAGACCTATCGGAATGAATTGAGATATTGTTTGTATATACGAATCTTTAAGGCGTTGCTTAGCATTCTCTTGAGTTAAACCATTGATGTCGTTTTTTCTTGAATAGAGATCTAGAAAATTCTTTTTAACCGTGTTTGAACCAAGTGAAAAATACATATTGTCCTCCTGTAACCTGCTAGCTAATATAAAGCTAGCAGGTTAGTTTTAGTTACTCTTGGTCTTCAAAAGCGATCATGTTTCGACGATCATTACCGTTGTTTGGTCCATCCCAATTTAATTCACATAGGTTTAGTTCTTCGCTTTCTGGACCATTAAAATCAGCCATGACGTTTTCAAAATTAATCATTTTACAATCTCCGTTATTGGTTTTAATTAATGAGCCTATTTTTGGCTCGGCGCTATTAATTGTATAAATAAGATCTTCTTGCAATATGAATTATCCGTAGATTTCTAGATATGCAACGTAATGCTCAAAAGTTATGGTTTTGTTGATATAATGTTATCAATACAATCTCACTAGGAGGTCAAAAAATCACCGCTTTGAACTTGCTTCTTATCCTGTTTTTCTCTCTAGATTTAAGGTAGGGCTTTGGAATTGTGCTAATTAGTGAGGAGGGAGATTATGGGGACGTGTTAAAAAGCCCCGTGAATACGAGGCTTTCTTTGTGTCACAAGTCACTTATTTGCGGATGTTAAGAAGGTGTGGCGAGTTTACACTCTCTCAACTTGCTTTCGCTAAATCTACGTTTAACGTAATAGGAGCCTGTAGGTGAGGGTTAATAGCGGCTCTGAGATCCTCTTCATATTGGTCCAGCCAAGCGTAACGTTGGCGGTATAGCTTTCGTTTTTGGCGTTTAAGCGGCTCAAGATCCTTTCTTGTTGCGCGTAAAGGCAACACGTAAAAGCACTTGTTATGTTGTGCTCCGTTATGCTCTTCCCAAAGCTCATCATATTTTAGAGTGAAATTTTTACTTTTCTTTCCATACCTAAGTAAATTGTACGCATGGCTTGCTTCGTTAACTGCATAAATATTTCTAATATCGAGGCCTACCGCCAATAATCGGAGTGTCTCGACTATGAATGATTTAGGTCTTAAACCGTAAATCGCTTTAGTAAATATACGGCTGAACCCGTTACCATTAGCACCACCTTGAACACCACCGATATAGATATCATTGTTAAAGACAGAGAAGGATAGGGTATACATCTTATTCAATTGTGAGTCAGTCAGAGATAGGGTGAGTTCACCTTCTTTCCTTGAATTACGTTCGAAACTGAGGTTTAAGAGGTAAGTTAGCCCATCAATTTCTAACTCCATGATATTTAGCGTGTCATTGTATATTTTGAGTCGAGCTGGCTTGTTGAAGGTATCTTCAAACCAGTCGTAATGCTTTGATAAAATCTCGATTTTTTGCTTTCTATTAAAGCCATTACATAGATAAGGTGTGACAAACTTAGATAGAAAGTTCGGATGCTTTTTGAATAAGAGCTTTCTCTCATCAGAATCGAAGTTCTCATTCATTTTTTTCATATCTGAGTAGTAAAACAGTGCTCTAATTGTAAACTTAGCTATTGCTTTGTACTTGCCCTTGTTTTTATGGGCATTAGCTTCAATTCCCATACGAACTACATTCATAATCACCTCAAAAGAAGAAGCATTCCCCGAACACATCCGCGTCGGGTTTTACGTTCTTTACACTCTTAAACATCAAGGCTGCGATGATAATGAAAAGTGAAATTTAGGTATGTATGGGTATGTATGACAATGTAATAGGAACAATTACTTAGTGTGTGGAATTTGCGAAGAGTAAAACGGCTAGATCTCAGATATTTTGATGGTTAATAAAAATGCCACTGCAAAGGTGCAGTGGCATTGTTTATCTATCGCTTGTTATCAACGCAGGGCTAAATTAAAGCTCTAACAGTTTGGCCAGTTCACGCTCTTCTAGAAGCTCTTCAATACGTTGTCGAGTTTTAGGTGCTTGGTTTTCTGTTGATTTACCTGCTTTTTTAACGCGACTGCTTTTGGCTTTTTCCTTTGGCGTAGTCATCGTCATTTTCCTTAAAGTTCTGCGTTTTAGGGCGCTAGCTTAAAGGTTGCACGCCTCTTTTAGCGCTTTACCTGCTTTGAATGCTGGTGTTTTAGATGCAGCGATTTGAATTTCTTCGCCTGTACGTGGGTTACGACCCGTGCGAGCGGCACGAGTGTTTACTTTGAAGCTACCAAATCCAAGGATCGCTACTTCATCACCGTTAGCAAGCGTTGTTGAAATACCTTCTACAAGTGCATTTAGCGCGTTACCCGCTTGTTCTTTTGAAATGTCTGCAGATGTAGCGATGTGTTCAACTAATTGAGATTTGTTCATATTCTTGATTCCTTAGTGAGTAAGGCTGGTGTCTACCTTTGGCACCTAGCTTGAGTGATCTTATCAACACCAAGTACGATATTGTCAGTGATTGGGTAGGGCTTTGTTAAGTAACCAACAAGATCGTTTAGAAAAGCATCAATTGACAGTCTAATACAAGTTGTTGATTTTTAGCGTTTTAAATACGAATAGTAAAAGAGCTATCAGGAATTTTAGAGTTTGAGGGAGTGGGTGAGTCATCATCGTGCCAATTATCTGCAACCTGAGTTATTCGTTTTACTTGATGATAGATAAAGCAAAGCCCAGCGAATTGCTGGGCTTAAGGTATTCAGGTTGAGCTGCTCTGAGTGAGCTTATTTATTGGTAACAAAAATTTGCTCTGTTTCTAGTGAGGTCATGTCACGAACTTGGCGCCAGATGTAGTAAAAAATACCTAACATCATAAGCAGGCTTGGAATCGCAATTGCAGGGTAGCTGTATAGAGTCAATTTACCGAGTTCTTCATTGAACGCCGCAGTACCAGCAGGGCTAGTAACAATCCAAGTCGCCAGGAAATAGTTCATCGCAGAAGAGAATGCGAACGTGCTAGCGAACATGTAGTTTGACGTCATTAGGCAACGATCAAACTTAGCTTGGTTTCCAAATTGCTTTAAACGCTCTTCAATTAGAGCTATGTTCAGCAATGCAGGCGTGAAAATCACTTTTTGGATGAATGGGTAGCGAGTAAAGGTAGAGCCAAGTACCGCTAGGCCAATTAAGCCAGGGATTAAGGCTTCTTTTAGAGCTAACCAACGCGTGTCTAGCTCGAAGAAACCAATGCCACCAGTTAGTAACACGCTGACAAAGCCAAGTGCAGCGATGAAGTTAAATTTCTTGTTGCGGATTAACTCCATGCCACCGTAAGCAATAGGGAAGGCGAGTGCGACAAGCAGTGCTAAGCCAGTTCCGAGGTGCTCTTCTCCGCTGAACTTCATTAGGATAAATGATGGAAGAAGGACGTTAAATACGACTTCAAAAAGAGGACTCGATTTTTTGTTTTCAGTGTTACTCATAATATCTAAATACATTGTGTTATGGATTTATTCTCAGGGATTGTTGTTTACCTCGACTGAGATGTAAAGCCTAAAGGGGTCATGCTATGTAACGACATGTGACACCGACGACATTAACGCCGCTTCCGAGTGGTAGATTGGAAGTTCGAGGAGGAGTGTGTGAGGTTTGGAGTTACGCCCACTCATCAGGTAACGTTGTGATTACCTGATGAGTGTTAGGGCTCGTGTTAACTCACTCTGTAATCGACCTTTATTTATCGAACATTAAGTTGAAGTTGAGTGGCACCTTATCGGAAAGCGCTAATCCGCCTACCGTTGCTGAAAGTTTGTTTAAGTTGTCGGTCGAAATACCAAAATCTGCGCCATTGACGATGACCGTGGATGTTGAATTCACCATGACAAAACCGTCAGAGGGTACGACCATAACAGGGAAGTCGATGCTTTTGGTCACGCCGTGCAGAGTAACTTCCGCTGCTATCGTCGTATTATTTGGTTCACCTGTTAACAGAGAAGGCTCAACGGATCCTGAGATCTTAACTTCAGGAAAGTTCATTGACTCAAAATACAGCTCGTTGAGTCTTTGATCACGAATGGCCACGCCTGTGCTAATACTTTTCAGGTCCAATACGATTGAAAATTGCCCTTCTTCGGTAAGCCCGCCGGACGAAGGCTTGATGGAAGCGGGTTCAACGACGAACTGCTTCTTAATGGTTGCGAATGTGACATTCGACAGCTTCGGATCTAATGTGTAGCCGCTTTCTGCAAAAGACTGCGCTGATATGACGGTGCAAAGAAGCCCGATTGTTGTAAGTAGTTTTTTCATAAGTTGTCACCACATAATGGATTGCCAGTTGAACCAAATAGCGCTGTTCGTATTCTGAACAACTTCGAGAAGTATAGGAGCAAGCTCAGCTCACCACCTTACTCATGCGCTAAATTCGGTAGGGGGTACTCATCTCATATTGGTACTTATGGAACCATGATCTCCTGAGTTGTTTCAATGTATACTGTTATGTTATAACGTTTCTTTAATTTGTTCTTTTGGCAAACATAGATATTGCCTCTAGAGAATACGAGCGCGCAGCAAGGAGATGAGATCATGAATGCCGTTTTAGCTGAACCTTTGACAACGAGTTGTAATCAATCGTCAAGTATTGATGGAGTGCTGACTCACAAAGGGCAGGAGGGCCGAAATCCATCTTGTAGTGCTGCTCCATCCCCGACCGTGTTGGCTGACATTTATCAAGATGATATCAATGTCGCGATATGGCAGCGTAACTTTGATGAGAGTTTTGTATCTGAAATCAATGAATTTATTGCGGCTAACCCAAATTTTAGTAAGTCTGTTAGCGTGTCACCTGCAAACGCTTTTGACAAATTGGAATTTGCTACAGACGGAACGGCTTCAAAAGCCCTGCTAGAAAATATGGCTGAGCTGGTGGACATGTTCTGTTGCTTGTTTGAGCTTGAAGAAGTTGGTCTCCGTTTGGCTGTACTGAACAAGGCAATGTGCCCTCGCTTTCATTTTGACCAAGTACCTTGCCGACTGGTGACAACCTATCATGGTATTGCGACTCAATGGTTAGAGAATGGTGCGGTTGACCGCTCTAAACTCGGTCGTGGAAGTAATGGCCAGCCAGATTCAGCATCTGGCCTCTACAATGACGAGTCTGACATCCAGCAAATGGCCGTTGGTGATGTGGCGTTATTGAAAGGAGAGCGTTGGAGCGGTAATGAAAACAGAGGCCTTGTCCACCGTTCGCCTGTCACTTCATCTGAAGAACCTCGATTGTTACTGACGATAGACTTCGGTTAGTTCTTTTTGGCTGATGAGCTAGATGAGATGAGATGAGCAAGCAACTAGAGTGTCGCTTGCTCTTTTTCATTTAGGCGAAGATTCGAATGCGGTGGCCGTCTGGGTCAATCGCGACAAAGTTGATACCAAACACGGACTCTTCTGGTGCTTGTTCAAACTGGATTCCTTTCGCTTTCCATTCTTTATAGAGGTTTTCCAGAGCTTGCTTACCTGTCATTGCTATCGATAGCTCAGTGCCGCCACCAGTTGGCGTTAGAGCGTCAGATTGCTTGAGGGTGATCTTCACATTGCTTGCAAAAGTTAAGGCTGCAAATGTCGGAGATAGCAGTGTTGGCTCACAATCAAAGGCTTTGGAATAAAAATCCATGCTGCGGTGAATGTCAGTGACATAAAGGACAAATGAATCGATGGTAAACATGACTGCTCCTAGTTAGGTTATCTGGTGTGGTGCTTCTTTGGACCACAGGAATATATCTCTAACTAGTGACAGTTTTTGTCAGTAGCGAACCACTTTGTCTGTAATCCCTTCCATGCTTTGCCACTCTTTGAGTAAGCTATTCCGTGACTTTGAATACTTTTCTTCCAGTATGGTCAATTCGTTAATCCTATCCAACCTGAAGTTTCGATAAGCACTGCGTGTTTCACACCAAGCGACCAATACATAACAGTTTTCAAATACGCCGATCAGCATAGGCCATACGACCCTAGAACTGACTTTTGCCTTGGCGTCTGTATATTGAATTTGAGCTTTGTTTTGTTGCTTAATCGCTAACTTTATCTCCGACAGTTCAAAACCTAAATCTTCAACCCCAATGATTGAAGCAACACGAATGATATCTTCACTGCGTTTAGCCTGATGATCTGAAGGGAGCACGGCCGAGATCTTGGCAATCGCATTTCTAGCCGATTCACTGAACTCTCCATTAGCTTGCTTAGCGACCCATTCCGCTCCGAGTCGCAACGCTTCTAGCTCTTCCGAGGTGAACATCATTGGTGGCAGAGTAAAGGTAGGTTTGAGCTGGTAGCCCACACCAGCTTCTCCATCGATTTCCGCGCCTTGTGCTTGTAGTGTTGCAATATCACGATAGATGGTACGTGTACTGACATTCAGTTCTTGAGCAAGGTGATCGGCAGGCACGGGATATTTGTGACAGCGCAATAATTGAAGCAAATCAAAGAGGCGTTGGCTTCGAGACATAAGAAAACTCTATGGACATAACGACTTATAAGATTAATCGAATGATAAGGTGAACGCTAGGTTACCCCCATAGATAACTGATTTAATGAAAATTGTTTGTTGACTTAAAGTTAAGTTGAAGTTTTACACTCCCTAACGTTAAAAACACAGCTTAATAGGTCAAAAGAATGTCACGTAAAAGATTGAAATTTTATAATCCTGAAAAACTTTTTAACCCAACTTCTTTTGGTTTTTGCCATACGGTGAAGACCTCCGCGAACGGAGAGTTTGTTTTTATTTCAGGGCAAAGCGGTGGTGAAGGGCTAGAACATGAATTGGTGGAAGACTTTCGTCGTCAAGTCCAGGTTGTATTATCTAACCTTGATATTGCTTTGAAGGCTCATGAGATGGATTTTAGCGATGTCGTAAAGATTACCGTTCTAATCGTTGAGCATGATTCAGATAAACTGCATATCTGGAGTGAAGAAATGCTCAAACGTTGGTCTGAAGAGCGCTTACCCGCGAGTACACTGATTCCAGTACCTAGACTTGCGTTAGATGAAATGCTAATTGAAGTCGATGCTGTGGCCTTTAAATCTGAAATATCGAGTAGTAATAAATAAGGCAACCTTTTCAGCACATCTCATTTTTACTTTTCATCAGATTAATTCCTCTGGGCAATATTAAACATGCTAAAAAATTATTTAACGTTAATCGCTATCGGGCTAATTTGGGGTTCCCAATTTGTTTTTCAAGAAATCTCACTTCAAGGGTTCTCTCCAGTCTGGGTTGGGACACTTAGAGCAGTGCTAGGTGCAATGACACTTATTGTTATATGTAACCTTATAAGAGTTAAAAGCATTAGCAATCAGTGGGGGCTTTTTGCTCTTATAGGGCTATTAGAAGCTGCGATCCCTTTTATTCTTGTGCCTTGGGCACAGCAGAGCTTATCCAGTTCAATTGCGGCGATACTGATGGGCACACTCCCTTTTTATGCGTTATTGCTAGCACCTGTTTTTATAAAAGATGCAAGAATAACCAAGGGGAACGCTGTAAGTGTCATCGTCGGCTTTAGTGGGTTATTAGTCTTATTCTCCCCAGAGCTATTATTGACTACTGGTGATATCAATTTAATAAGTGCCACTGCCATTATGGTTGCAGCGGTGTGTTTCGCTATTGCATTACTATTACTTAATCGAGTGAGAGGTGAGCATCCATTGATTGTTGCACGAAATGTACTTTGTATGGCGAGCATTCAACTGATGTTAATTGCGTTTTTGACTTCGCCAATCGTCAGCGTTAAGCCTACCGCTTCATCAGTGTTTTCGTTGGTTTACTTAGGAGTGATGTGTGCAGGTATTGTTTATTATCTTTATATGATGAGCATACAAAACGCCGGGCCAGTATTTACTTCAATGACGAACTATCTTGTACCCGCTGTGGGTGTGTTCATCGGAGTATTACTTGCGAATGAGTCTGTTCACCCCACAACATGGTTAGCGTTGGTTATCATTTTATCAGCACTGTTTATCAATCAAAAGCTAGCCAAAAACCATTAGCGGCTGTTTAGCAATATGGAGATTCATTTCTTTTAAAGTGAACAATAAATGGCATAGGTCACGTCTCTTTATAGATAGAAATTAAAGGTCTCGTAACGACGAGGCCTTTTGGGTTGGCTTGTGATTGATAACGAATCAACACGCGCGGCATTTATTCTCGACATAATAACGAGGAAGTGGAATAGAACCTTATCCAATGATATTCGACCTTTTGGTTTGATCTGGATCTATTTTTCGGCTCACATATACCTTAAATACAATATCTTAGGGCATTTTATAATTTATTTTAATGTGTAAAATATATCAGCTTGCTTTAAGCGTGGGAACGGTTCTGTTTCTGCGGGCTATTTATATAAAAATTATAGGTTTCCTATGTTAAAGAAACTCTCACTTAAGAATAAGCTGGCGATCTCTGCCAGCCTTGCCATCATCCTGGGGGGGATTTTGGTTGAAGTACTTTCATTTCGTGCTTCATTGCAGCGATTGGATACAGAGGTTGAACAGCGCTTAGAAGGTGCATCGGCTTCTTACAATCAATATGTATCGGATTGGATCTTATCCAAAGAGCGTGCGCTTACTTCTCTGTCTCAAGAGTCCCGAAAGGAAAGTTTGGTTACTCACCTGAAACAGGTTCGCGATTCTGGCTCTTTTGATAATGTCTTCCTAGCGTATCCTGATGGCTCACAAGAGAATGCCAACGGGGTAGTGCTACCACCGGGGAATGATGATCCTCGTTTGTGGGGCTGGTATACCAATGCGGTTGCCAATCCAAGTAAGGTTTTCATGGACAACCCTACGGTTGCAGCGGCAACAGGAGCGAATGTAGTGTCACTGGGCACCGCAATGCAATTGCATGGCCAACAGGTGGTATTGGGGGCGGATGTTGAAATTACCGACATTCTGAACAGCCTTGAGCAAGTAATTCTTCCAGGTGAAGGTTACATGTTTATCGCGACCAACAAGGGCACGGTTTACACGCACGCAGACACTAAGCTACTGAACAAAGATATCAGCTCACTTGGTTTGAACTTTTCAGATGTGCAAAAGGCGTTGGTAAGCGGTAAGGACATTTCCATTGAGTTGAACGGGACTGATTATGTGCTGTACGCACGCACGATTGATGGAACCAATCTAATTACGATTAGCGTGGTGAATCATGACTCTTTGGTCGCGCCACTCTTTGATGCTGTTATCGGTCAGGTGTTGGTGACATTGCTGGTGGTTGTGGTTTGTACTGTACTATTTAACTTACTTTGCACCATTCTATTCCGTCCACTGAATCATGTGTCTCAAGCTCTGGCGCAAATTGCGAACGGCAGTGGTGACTTAACTCAACGCATTCATGTTGATAATCAAGATGAAGTGGGCGAGCTTGCTCAGAACTTCAATACGTTTGTCGGCAGCTTGCAGCAGCTAATCGGCCATATCCGTAGTCAATCTGAGCAGTTGAACAGCCAATCTGAACAGAGCGCACAACGTGCAAACCTTTCGGTGAATGAGCTAAACCATCAACAGCAAGAAATCACGATGGTCGCTACGGCCGTGACTGAAATGGCGAGTGCAACGCAAGAGATCGCATCGCATGCAGAGCAAACGGCAAAAGCCGCGCAAGACTCAGCGACGAGCACCAACAGCGGTCACGCATTAGTTGTCGACACTAAAGGTTCCATCAATAACCTAGCGAATGAAGTGAACGAAGCGGGTAGTGTGATCAGCGATCTGAATAAACACGCTCAAGAAATCTCAACTGTATTAGCCACCATTCAAGGCATTGCGGAGCAAACGAACTTGCTTGCTTTGAATGCCGCTATTGAAGCCGCTCGTGCCGGTGAGCAAGGTCGTGGTTTTGCCGTAGTAGCCGATGAAGTTCGTGTGCTTTCTCAGCGCACTCACTCTTCAACGGAAGAGATTAAGGCAACGATCGATGTTCTACAGCGCACTACAGCGCAAGCCGTTGAACTGATGGAGACGAGCTCTAAGCTAGCAATACATTCAGTAGAAGATGCGGATCGAGCTTCTCTCGCGCTAGAAGAGATAAACACGTCGGTTGCCTTGATTAGCGACATGGCGACTCAAATTGCGACTGCAGCAGAAGAGCAAACCCATGTAACGGGTGAGATCACTCAGAATATTACGACCATTAAAGATGTGACTGACCACTTGGTGGTAGGTGCTCAGGACAGTTTAACTGAGTCGAATGAACTTAAGAGCCAAGCCGCTGGTTTAAGTGACAAAGTGGCGACTTTTAAGCTTGCTTAAGCATTTAATGGACTGATGCCTGATCAGCCTGTTTGCGTTAAGCAATAAGCCAAAGCGACGTACATTGCGTCGCTTTTTTTGTGCTTGCTAGTTGCAGTCTTCTGATTCTCGAATGTCTGTTAGACAGGTCGTTGGTTTAACCTAGTAGGTGATGACACATTAGCTCAACAAACTCCTTGGGTGTTTCGAACATCGGAGTATGAGATACACCTTTAAGCGCCACTAGTTCAAGCGAGCCAAATGTCTCTTTTAAAGGCAACCACATATCCAAAGGTGCGATGCTGAAATCAAGCTCACCAATGGCGACTGTAACATCCAGTTGGTTAGCATGGGGTAGCGTAGCGAGGTTTATTTTGCCAAAGGCATCACCCCAGAGCGAATCCAGTAGCGCCGTATTGGTTGTAACTTGCTCCCAAAGGGGGAGCTCATTAAAGCTAGGATCTGCCCAACGCATCGGGCCTAGTCTATGACACAAGTGCGCAAACTTCCTATGTGGTTCTCTGTTTATATCGTGTTCAAGCTTTCCAAGGCTTTGCTCCAAAAGGCGCTTTCGCTCGTGTGAGGCATTGTTCTCCCAGTAAAGAAATTGCTTAGCTTTCATCGCCTCCGACAGGTTTGGCGGAGCACCTACTACCATTACTTTATTAATCTGAATATCGGTCAAACTCGCGAAATGGAGTGCCATGTACGCGTGTCCGGAATGCCCCAGAATACTGGTTTTACGAATATTGAAATGATCGCAGGTAGCTTCAATATCCTTGGAAATAATGTCTAGAGTGATGGTGTTGTTATGCTTGTCGTTTAAGGTTTGAGCAAAGCCTCGATGATCTAGGTACAGACAAGTAAAGTGATCGTGAAGCCTTGTTGGAATCACTCTTTTGTAATAATCAACACTGCCAATAATCAATAATTTCGGTCCTTTACCATGCTGCTCTACTTTGAGTTGGTATCCATCGCGCTCAAAAATTTTCGATTTGATTGCTGTCATAATTTGTTCTCCTTAGCGAATTTTCTGTACCTTATCGTGATAAATAATCCTGAAAAATAGGCTAATATTAGATTCAGTATTAGCAGTTTTGGGATAATGAATTGGAAAGGATCGATAACGCTTGGTTGAACTCATTTATTTGTGTCTTTGAACAGAGTAGCTTTGTAAAGGCATCAGAACGCTTGCTAATTCCTAGCTCAACGGTAAGTAGACATGTTCAACAGCTTGAAGCTGAGCTTGGCAATAAATTGTTCTACCGGACAACCAGAAAGGTGACGCCAACTTCGGCCGGTGAAATGCTTTACAACGAAATCCGAGAGCCTCTTCGTCAATTGAGCCAAACATTGCAAAACGTCAGCATTTCAACGGAGTCAATGAAAGGCAGTATTCGCGTGAGCTCACCAGACATCCCTTTCATTGGTGATGTGCTCGCTGATTTTGCTCTTAGCTACCCCAATGTTTCTCTGTTTTGCGAACACAGTACGTCGATAGAAAGCGCGTTAAACAGCGATCCTGATATCGTTATTAGTTTTGAGCGAGGCTTGCTTGATGATCGTGACTGGGTTTCACGGCCATTGTGTCAATGGGAGAGTTCGGTTTTAGCTTCGCCATCTTGTCTGGCGGAATATGGCTCACCGACCACAGTTGAGGAGCTGTCCGCAATGCCTTGTATTTCAAGTTACAAAGCTTTTGCTGGTAACCCCTGGATATTTAGTGGGCCAGAAGGCTTGAAGAGTGTGGCTATCAAGTCAGACATCAATGTTGATGGCGGGTTTATCGCTAAAGCTATAGCTGTCAAAGGGTTAGGTTTTGTAGCGTTACCAAGAGAATTCTGTCGAGATGAGTTGGACCGGGGCTCGTTGGTCGAACAACGGTTAGACCTTGAATTAGCCCCACTAACGATTTACATCCATTATCGGTCAATGAGCTATCACACGCATCTCACCAAGCTCTTGGTCAGCTTTATCCGTGAACAAGCGAACTCATCTACTTAGAGCGCTTATGTTACTAGTTCGCTTCTGCTAGTTTGCTTCTGAGAATTCTCGAAGTGCGCTCATGGCTTGATCAGCTTTGTGCTTTTGGACGAAGATATGATCGTGATAATAGCCTGCAATCACATTGGCACTGATGCCGTACGAGCCAAGTTTAGTCGCAAAGGCGGCTGTTAACCCGACGGCTTCTAGGCTCGAGTGTACCGATAAAGTGATCATGCTAAATACACCGTCGAAACTTAACTGCGCTTGAGTCGCCACTTCTTCTGTCAGCACCAAAGTTAACCCTTCTTTTTCTCGAAAGGTCGCCATCGGATTGAGGTGGACATAGTCGGCTAGTCCTCCATCTACCGTACAAAAAACATAATCACCTTCAATGAGCTCAGGTGACATGGACTTTAACAGAATGTCTAAATCGGTAATGGCGGTCATCGTTTTCCCTGTGTAATCGCGTTGGTTTATGGTGTTGGGTAATGTAGCCAAGATAGAGATAAGCTGCCTGCGAGTACAATTAATAATATTTATTCACTATAAGCAGGACTAATCACCTTTAATTTTGATGCTGTATTTTTGAGTTTTTGCGGGATTTTTGGTGTGTAATATGTCAATAGTGAAGATGATACCTCTCACATACACCATTTTTAACCAACCATTCGACTTTTGTTAAAATTAGAGCTTTTGATCAAATTATATAAAATGTGATTGCATAAGCTTTTCAAAATAGTTTGCCCCCACTCGAAGTTCCTAGTGAGATGAATATAAATTAATAAGCAATCTCATTCGTATTGTCTTAGGTTGAATTTGTAACACTGTTGCTTCACGTATTGAGCGTATAACGCTAGCTGTCTGCATTTTCGTGTTTGTCGTAGGTAACAACCAACAAACCTAAAATATCAAGGAACAAGCTATGTTAAAGAAAGTATTAAGTTGTTGTATTGCAGCCACATTTGGTATCTATTCTGCATCAAGTTTGGCTCAAGGTTCGGCTTTAAATTCAACTGAAAACTTACAACAACCTATTGCTCCACTGATGTTGGCTTCATCAGATGATGCGATCACTGATCGTTATATTGTTGTATTGAAACAACCGCAGATGCTAATGAATGACGCGGCTGGATTACAGCAGTTCACTCAACAAACGGTAGGCCAGATGGCCAATTCGTTTTCAATCAAAACAGACGATGTTTTTGATAGCTCCATTATTGGCTTTGTGGCAAATCTAGACGCAGTTCAATTAAAGCAACTCAGACGTGATTCTCGCGTTGAATATATAGAACAAGATCAAATACTCAGTATCGATCCTGTTGTTTCAAATGAAGCCGTTCAAAGTAACGCGATTTGGGGGCTAGACCGAATTGATCAAAGAAGTCTTCCTTTGGACCGAAACTATAATGCCAATTTTGATGGCTCTGGCGTAACAGCATACGTGATTGATACGGGCGTTAATAATAATCATGAGGAATTCGGCGGGCGCTCGGTTTCTGGCTATGATTTCGTGGATAATGATGCTGATTCGAGTGACTGTAATGGGCATGGTACCCACGTTGCAGGAACGATTGGCGGTAGCCAGTACGGTGTGGCTAAAAATGTCGATATTGTTGGGGTAAGAGTACTTAGTTGTTCGGGTTCAGGAACCACATCTGGCGTAATATCTGGTGTGGACTGGGTTGCTCAAAATGCATCAGGGCCTTCAGTCGCCAACATGAGCTTAGGTGGCGGTCGTTCAACCGCATTGGATAGCGCGGTACAAGGCGCAATTCAATCCGGCGTGAGCTTTATGTTGGCAGCGGGTAACTCAAATGCCGATGCGTGTAATACATCACCAGCTCGTGTACCAAGTGGTGTGACGGTGGGCTCCACAACCAGCTCTGATTCGCGTTCAAGCTTCTCGAACTGGGGCAGCTGTGTTGATCTATTCGCACCGGGATCTCAAATTAAGTCTGCTTGGTATGATGGCGGCTATAAAACGATTAGCGGAACTTCCATGGCGACGCCACATGTTGCGGGCGTTGCAGCCTTGTACTTACAGGAAAACAATGGCTTAACACCGCTTCAACTCGCAGGGTTACTGAACTCAAGAGCCTCGGAGAATAAGGTTTCTGACACAAGAGGAACCACCAATAAACTGCTGTATAGTTTGACTGATAGTGGCTGTGAACCGGATTGCGGTGGTCCAACACCTGGACCAGATCCAGATGGAAAACTAGTCTCTGGCGTGCCGGTTAATGGACTGAGTGGCAGCCGAGGGCAAAAGGATTACTTCTACATGGACTTAGAGCAGGGTCAACAGCTGACAGTGGTCACCATTGGTGGCACAGGCGATGCGGATCTGTATCTACGTTTCGGGGATAAACCAACGCTTAGTACGTGGGACTGCCGACCTTACCGATCGGGCAACAGCGAGACTTGTACGGTGAATGTCACCCAAAGCGGCAGATATCACGTGATGTTGAATGCATACTCGGCGTACAGTGGTTTGACGCTTCAAGCAAACTTTTAACTTTTGGTTTGAACAATGGTTTCAAAAAGTTACTCACTAGTTTAGTCAGTTCAGAAGACTGATAACCAAAGCCCACCCTGTTGTGGGCTTTGTTTTTGGTTTGTAGGAGGCAACAAAAGGATATGGCGTTGCTTGCTTTGGTTGATAAGCAGGAATTGGCGGTACTTCGACGAACTTTCGGTTACGTCTCAGAAAAGCTCGAAGTTTGTATGCTAGATTTAATAGTGATACACAACTGGAGATATCGATGATCTGGCTTTCGGTGAAAGTACTACAGATTGGACTTGTCTACGGATACAGGAAGTATCAACAAACAAAAAGAGCTCCAGTGTAGGGGCTCTTTTCTTTTGTTTTTCGAATAAACGCGTTTTATGTTGCGTGGTAAGGAAAGAAAAATCGGTTCTGTCCGGTTTAATAACGAGTAGCTAAATGACTTCCCCTTAATATCTCTTAACCGATAAGCGAAAGTATGTTGAAAATTGAACCCATTACACCTCACATTGGCGCTCGTATTCATGGATTAAGTCTTTCGGATTGCAGTGAGAGTGAACTCGATGATGTGTACAAAGCACTTGTTACTTATCAAGTCATTTTCTTGGATGAACAAAGCCTCTCTCCAGAACAACACTTAGCACTTGCAAAACGGTTTGGAGATCTCGAACCCGCTCATCCTTTCTTTCCGCGTGTAGAACAAGTTCCGCAAGTCAGTGTGATAGAAACTACTCGAGGTAATGCGCCAATGGAGAGTTATTGGCATACCGACTTAACTTGGCGGGAGCTGCCATCTAAAGCCTCTCTATTACATGCTCAACATGTACCGGATGTCGGTGGCGACACGATTTGGTGTTCAATGACCGCAGTGTTTGATTCATTAGATGAAAGCATGAAAGACAAGCTAAGGGGCTTATCGGCAACGCATTCGTTAGTCGCATTTGAGGGTATTGAATCGGACCAAATCGAGCTAGATTGGCATAAGTCGCTGCTGAAAACTGCGCAAGAAAACCCGCCTGTGGTACATCCCTTAGTGCAAGTTCATCCAGAAACGGGCAAAGAGACGTTATATATCAACGAGCAATTTACCCGTTACATCAATGAGCTTGAGCGTGAAGAAAGTGATTCATTACTTAGCCAGCTGTTTGAAATTGCACGACGACCAGAATATCAAGTGCGTTTTAAATGGAACAAGGGCTCAATGGCGATATGGGACAACAGGGTCACTCAGCATTATGCCGTTATTGATTATGGTGATACTCCACGAAAAATGCACCGGGTAACAGTCACCTAACGTTGTAAATCAAGCCCAAGACGAAGCGACTAAATATTTTGACTCATCGATTAATGTGATTTACTTTTAGCGCTAATGTTCAACTCAAGACAAATACAAGGAGGATTTTTATGAAAGTGTGTGAATTTAACTTCGCGCATATTTTTTGGTACGACCAAAACTCAAGTTTTAACACTATCGTGCTGCGATAACCAAAACTTGAGCGAAGCATTTCAATATAACCTTCAATAGAGTTTCTTCACTCTAGTTTACTTGGTTGTTGTCAGCGAATGACGACAGCGCTTTGTTGCGCTTGAAACTTGAGTAAACAAATGACTACATTAATATCTACATCATCCATTTCTTACGATCTAACATCATGCCGCCTATTTGATGGGCTTTCCTTTACCATTAAAAAAGGTGACCGCATTGGCCTTATAGGCAGTAATGGCTGTGGCAAAAGTACTTTATTACGTCTGTTAAACAAAGATTTACCAGACTTTGTGGGGAATGTTTCCTTTGCTTCGAATGCCGTAGTTGCTTTGATTGAGCAACACCTACCCAAGCGACTGTTGAGTCTCTCAATGCTTGATGCTGTGACCGATAACCTTCCTTTAAACATGCAGCAAACAGAACAATGGCGTGCGCAAATTACTCTTTCTAATTTAGGGTTTGATGAAAGCTATTGGAACCAGCCAATAGGCACTTTAAGTGGCGGTCAATACGCGCGAGTGTTAGTCGCGAGAGCATTGATTCTTGAGCCAGATGTCCTGTTGCTAGATGAACCAAGTAACCACTTAGATCTACCGACGTTACTTTGGTTAGAGCAGTTTCTGAGAGACTGGAGAGGGACGTTTGTCATGGTTTCGCATGATCAACGATTACTCGACCACGTCACTGATTCTACTTGGGTGTTACGTGACAAAAGGATACTTAGCTTTAGCCAAAGGTGCACCGAAGCTCGAAAAGCATTGGAAGATAAAGATCGAACGGATGCTGAAAGGCAACAAGCAGAAAAGAAAGAGATCGATCGCATCGAAAAGAGCGCTCATCGTTTAGCGATTTGGGGGCGTGACTTTGACAATGAAGGTCTGTCACGAAAAGCAAAAAGCATGGAAAAGCGAGCCGAAGGGTTACGCTCGACCATGACTCGTTTAGACTCCGTTGAACCATGGACACTAAGTTTGTCCGGTGAATCCATGAAGGCCAATCGACTACTTGAATTGTCGGAGGTGCCAATTACCGCCGCTGACGACCAAGCGCCACTGTTTGAAGTGCTGTTCCAACAGATAAAGAGCGGTGACCGTGTTGCTGTGTTAGGCAAAAATGGGTCGGGTAAGTCATCGCTTCTGAAAGTACTGTGGGCGAATTATCAGGCGTCTCAACTTGGAGATAATGATTATTTTCACCCCAATGCCGAAGTCGGGTATTACGATCAAAGCTTGCACCAATTACGTGATGACCATTCACTACTGGATTCACTTTACTCATTTTATCCTGTGTCTCAGGAAGCTAGGAAAATGGCTTTGATTAGCGCGGGTTTTTCCTACGAAAGGCACGAGAAAAAGATCGCTGAGCTGAGTGGTGGAGAGCGTTCACGACTGCTGTTCGTTGGGCTATCGCTAGCGAAGTATCACTTCCTGTTGTTGGATGAGCCCACTAACCACCTTGATATTGAAGGTAAGGAAGAGCTTGCGAATTGCTTAACTCAATTCGACGGGGGACTACTGTTGGTCAGCCATGATCGAGAGTTGATCGAAAAATCATGCAATAGATTCTGGTACATCAATGACGGTCAACTTATGGAAATGACTTACTTAGATGCGGTGTATGAGGCGATGTCTGTCAGCCATCAAGGTCATAACGTGGAACCTTGCTCTGCGACGATTCAGTCTAACTCTAAAGCCTGTGTCGATTCAGGTTCTGAGCTGCTTAAAACAGATGATCAGCAGTCGCAAAATGATGAAGAGGGCCTTTTAGAAAGGCTATTCGAGCTCGAAGAATTACTCAGTAAGGACCAAGCTCGTAAAGCAAAGCATCAGAAGCCTGATCTGCAAGTGAAATGGCAGCAAGAAATAGTTCGGATTAATGCGATGTTGGAACTGAACTAGCCCAGTTTGTAATGCAGTAGGCATCACAATGCTCAATATCTATTGTTGAGTAGGATTAGGCTCTTTAGTGCTGTATTGGCTAAAGAGCCTTTTGTTATCACTTAATATAGAATTAAACACAACAGTTAAGTCAGTCTCGCAATCTCAATCAGGCGAACTTAACGCCTCGTCGGTATTATCTCTTCGAATTCTTTATTGGGTAACAAAAATGAATGTAGCGAAACATCATGAACGACGAATACGAAATGTGTGTGACTTCATTGATAGACATTTGGATGAGTCATTAACTTTGGAACAGCTGAGCTCAGTGGCGGCGAGTTCAAAGTACCACTTTCACCGGATCTTTAAGTCGTTTATGGGGATTAGCACTATTCAGTATGTGTTGTTTGCTCGGTTAAAGCGCGCTTCTTTTCGTTTAGCTTTTGAGCCCGAGTACAGTGTCACCGATATTGCATTGGAGGCTCACTTTGAGAGTCTTGAAGCCTTCTCTCGAGCATTTTCGAGGCACTTTGAGCAGACACCTTCTCAATTTAGAAAACAACCCAACTGGCCATATTGGCGTTCAAAGTATGAGTTTAACTCACCAAAGAGTGGAGAAAAGATAATGGATGTGAAAGTCGTCGATTTTTACGAAACAGAGGTTGCACTGATTGAGCATAAAGGAAGCCCAAAGCTGGTTTACAATACTGCTGCTAAATTTATTGATTGGAGGAAGTCGACGGGTTTTTCTCCGGTAAAAACCAGTGACACATTTGGTGTGGCTTATTCTGACCCTTCAGATACCCCTGAAGATGACTATCGTTTCGATATTTGCGGAAGTCATAACGGGGATGTGCCAGAAAATATGTTTGGTGTTAAGAAGGGGACTATTCCGGGTGGTCGCTGTGCGGTTGCTGTTCATAAGGGCAACCATGATTTAATCGCTGACACGGTCAGCTACTTATATCGTGAGTGGTTACCTAAGAGTGGCGAATCTTTGAGGGATTTTCCGTGCTTTTTCCAGTACGTGAATCTAGTCCATGAGGTGGATGAATGTGATTTGCTCACTAACATCTACCTGCCGATACGCTAGCTTTATGTGTGACAGATAACACGTAATGAAATCAATATTAGGCCTCGTATCAACGAGGTCTTCATGTGTTTGGCAACTGGGCTGAAACAGATTAAATGCAAAAGCGCGTATATATTTGATTCAAACCTCACTGCTCGGAGGTGATGTGTAATATAATCGTTCGGTTATAATAAAAACAAAAACTCAATTATGAAATGAGTAAACGTCTGGGCTTAGAGAATAAAGAATTTCGTATGAACGCTATTCGTAAAGTTTATCAATATGCTGAACCGAATCTAACCCTCGTAGGTTGGATGGGTTTTGTCGGTTTCCCTGTTTACTTTGTTGTGTGGGAGTATCTGTTCCCGCAGCCTTATGAAAATCTGACTCTCCGCCTATTATGCTCGGTGTTGTTCTTCGGTATCATTTTCCGTAAACACGTTCCCTTCGAATGGCGAAAGTATCTACCTGCGTATTATCAAGTCGCGATTACGCTCTGTCTGCCGTGTTTCTTCTTCTACATGTTGCTAATGAACAATTGGTCCAATGTTTGGGTCATGTCTTTCATGTCGGCAATATTCCTTCATATTCTTTTGGTTCACGTCACAAGAGTGATGTTTGCACAAACCTTTGCCGGAATAGGGATTGCGACGTTGTGTGCTTGGGTGGCACAAGGCTTCTATCTTGAGATAAACATGAACTGGACGCATGTGCCGATTTTCTTGTTTATCTATCTATTCGGTAACCTGTTCTATTTCCGCAATCAGGTGGAACACGAGAATAAGGTATCCCTGGCAAAATCTTTTGGTGCTGGTATTGCACACGAAATGAGAAACCCTCTTAGTGGCTTGTTAACTTCTATTGATGTTATTCAATCGATACTGCCAAACCCAAAGAGTGGGGACATCAAAGAGCCATATGCGCTAAGCGTCGAAGAGTTAAAACAGCTGCGTGACGTCGGTGATGAGGCCATGGAAATCATCCATTCAGGCAACGAAACTATTGATCTGCTTTTAACGTCAATTGATGAGAATCGTGTATCTCGTTCTACCTTCAAAAAGCACTCCGCGCAATCAGTGATTGAGGACTCAATCGACAGCTTTAACTACAAGCGCGCTGCAGACAAATCAGCCATATCTTTGGATGTGCAAAACGACTTTGACTTCTTAGGGAGTGATACCTTACTGAAGTACGTGATGTACAACCTATTCAAAAATGCTTTCCATCATCGTAGCCCTGAAGATTTTCATATCCATGTCACCATGAGCAGTGATGACGTGACCAATCAAATTGTAGTGACGGATAACGGATCTGGGATTTCGAGTGATGCTATCCGTCGCATCTTCCAAGATTTCTATACGACAGGTAAATCAGGCAACTACGGGTTAGGCCTACCATTTTGTCAGAAGGTGATGCGCTCGTTTGGTGGTGAGATCAAATGCCAATCAGAGGTGGAACAGTGGACTCAGTTCACGATGACATTCCCATCCTTGACGTCAAATTCCGTCAATGAAATTAAGAGTGAATTGAGGAAATTGAAGTCGGTACTGATGGTGAGTGATCAAACCGTGTTGACCAAAAAACTGACTGAGATGTCTCGATTTATGGGATTTGATCTTACGACTTTGGATGTGGCGTCAGCACTTAAAAACAAAGAGTATCAGTTCGAATTTGATTTAGTATTCGTCGACATGGAGAGTTTGGATTTGAGGGCAAGCAGCCTTGATAAGCTCGAGTCTTTGTTGTCGTTTACAGAAGCGCGAATTGTTTACTTGTATGAACATCATCCTATTCAACGGGTGAGGAATATTTCATTTGAACCGATTTGGGTCGAAACTCAAGTATGGCTGCTGAATACCAAAGCAACGATTGACCGTTTATTGTTTGACTCGAATTACGTGATGCCCTCGGTGGCCGCTAAGCCGATTGAAAATGCAAATAAGCGTACCATTATGGTAGTGGACGATAACGAGTCTCTGCGTCGTTTCACGGCGATGTTACTGGAAAAGCAGGGTTTTGATGTCGTACAGAAAGAAGATGGTCAGCAAGCATTGGATGCGCTGGATTCAGACGATGTAGACTTGATCCTGATGGATATCGAAATGCCTATCATGGACGGTGTAGAAGCTTCTCGACTGATTAGAAGTGCGAATAAGCCTTACTCTTCGGTACCGATCATTGCACATACAGGAGACAGCTCGCCAGTCACGCTAGAGAAAATGGAGTCATCAGGAATGTCGGACTTTATTGTGAAACCAGCAGACAAGAACCGATTATTCGACAAGATTGCTCATTGGATATAGTGGTTCTAAACACAAGTGTGTTTGAGGTTTGAAGTAGAGCGAGTCAATTTAATGAAGAGCTCAGCGATAAGCTGGGCTCTTTTAGTTTTGCGACATGATAGTGTCCATTCCGTCCTGCCGTTTAGTTGGTGATTAAATTAATGTGCCCCGAGTTAAACGAACTCTAGTTCTGGATGATGATATGCCTGGTGACAAACCGTGAGCACATGATCGACATCACTTGGTGTCATATCTGCATTCACAGAGAAGCGGATGATGTTTTTGTTCTTGCCAGTTGCAGGACGGCAGAAAACCGCACCGAACACATCCCGTTCCTCTAAGAAATCACGCACACGTTCAGTATTTCTCTCACTACCACACTCTAAAGCGATTATCTGAGATTCACTGCGGATGTTAAAGCCAATCTGTTTAAGGCCTGTAGTGAGTGCTTTAGCGTGTTTGAATAAAGCTTCTCGTTTATCGTCCGAATCTTTAATGACAGCCAAGGTTTTCTCTAAGCGAGCGACCTCTTGTGGTAATACGGTCGAGCTAAAAATCGCAGGGTAGGCGACAAAGGGCAGTGTCTCAGACAATTGTTTGGGGCCTAGGATCGCGCCGGCACGGTACGCAAAAGTTTTGGCCAAGCTTACAGTAATGAAATCGACTTGGTTAGTGAGCCCAAGAGCTTCAACGAGGCCAGCACCTTTGGTGCCATGAGTCCCCAGAGAATGCGATTCATCAACCACGAGTGCACAATCAAACTCTTGCGCCATTTCGTAGATGTCGCGGAGTGGGGCAATCGTGCCAATGGTGCTATAGACCGAATCTACAACAATGACACCAGAACCATAGCGTTCAAGCTGCTTGCGCAGGTGGTTGATATTATTGTGCATAAACGGATGCGCACTCGCACCTGCGGCTCGAATACCTTCCCATAAAGACATGTGGGCAAAGAAATCAATATACACAGGGGTTTGTGGTGGGCAAATGGTTTGCAGTAAGCCGATGTTCGCCGCCCAACCAGACTGAGACAGCAAGCAGCTTTCCATTCCTACATAGCTCGCTAACTCATTTTCAAAAGCGGGTTTTGAATCCTCGTCTTGCAAAAAAATAGCTGACATGACGACATTGTCATCATGTTCAGCAATCGCTTGCTGGTGGGCTTGTTGAATCTGTTTGTTGTGCGATAGCGCAAGGTAATCATTGCTTTGCATCACAACTGAATTGCGCCTAGGACGTTTACCCAGAACTAAGTGTGTTTGGCTTTCGTTCTGGGTAATGAGATCTTCAATGTAATGGTTTAAGCGTTCTTCAATAAAGGAAGGTAGTGGTTTATTTTTGGTTTTATCACTCATAATTATTCTCTTCATATACAGGATAACGCCAGCGCTGACGGGTGTATATTGACGACAAAAAATGAGGTGTCATTAGCTAAGTTGCATAAATGGGCACACCCTTGCAAACTCAATATTTATGGGTTTTAAGGTGAGTGGATTTCCTTACGGTAACGAGCTTTAGTCTGGTTAAAATCGAATAATAAATGCCTTTTTTATAATAAATAACGATGAAAAACTAAAGTTCAAAGCTTGGGTGGAAGCTATTTGCTGACACATTGTCGGATAAGTTTAATCAAGTCATCTAGCTGTTGTTTGGCCGCTCCCTCTAGCGAATAACCAATGTTGATGCGTAAGCAGTTGCTATAGAGATCAAGAGTACTGAATAGGTGTCCAAGTCGAATATCAATCTTTTTCTCGGTAACGGCTTGAGCAAAAATTGGTTGATTCAGATTTGGAATCTGTAGCCAAAGTACCATGCCACCTTGTGGGTTACTGATCTTTACATCTGGAGGCAGGTGTTGGGTTAAATAGTTGAGGTATTGCTGGCGCAACGATAGGATTTGAGAGCATCTTCTTCGAACGTGTTTTGCGTATTGACCAGATTCAATAAAGTCAGCGACAGCGAGTTGAGCGGGTAGAGCAACGCCGTAGCTTGCAGCAGAAAACTGTGCCTTGTACTCATTGATATACCTTCCCGGTAAGCACCATCCTAAGCGGTAACTCGGTGATAAACTCTTAGAGACAGAACCACACCATAAAACATAACCACCTTTGTCATAGTATTTGGCAGGCAGTGGAGTGTGCGAAGAATAAGAGAGTTCCAGGTAGACATCATCTTCAATGATCGGCACTCGATATTCATTCGCCAATGCTGCCAATTTCTGCTTTTGACTGGCAGACATATTGATCCCTTGAGGGTTCATATGCGAGGTACAGAAGATAGCGGCATCGACCCGCTTGCTTTTCAGATGTGTTTCTAACTGTTGTAGGTCTACACCGTCATCTAAAGAAGGGATCTCAATGATCTTTCGCGACATCTTGCCAAGTAATTCCAGTATACCGTTGAAGCATGGTGAACTGATGGCAATGGTGTCACCCTCTTTGGTGCATGATTCAAGAGCGGCCTTAATCGCCGACATACAGCCAGCGGTAATGACCATCTCGTCGGGCGTAAAGTGCACATCAAGCTTGGCAAAGTGAGTGGACAATGCTTGTCGTAATATCGGCTCGCCTTGAGTATCAGGGTAATGGTTGAGTCTGTTCCCCATGCGTTTTATAGATCGGCGGAAACTACGCTCTAGCTCAACGACCGATTGCTCATCATTGGTGGTGCTAGAGACACCTAAAGGACCATTGATTGAGTTGTGAGTCGATGAAGTTTGCTTAACTCTGGAAACCTTACTCTCAAACTGTGCCCACTCAGGCGTTGAGTGAGCAGGCTTATGAGGAGAAACAAAATACCCAGCTTGTGGGCGAGAGTGAATCCAACCCTGTGATTCTAACTCTTGGTAACAGCTCACTACAGTCGACATGCTGACGGCTTGTTGCTTAGCCAATTGACGAAGCGAAGGCATGCGCCCACCTTCAGGCCTTTTCCCACTTTCAATCTCATTAATAAACTGATTGGCAAGTTTTCTGTAAATGCTCATGGTCACGACCGTGGTTAACTGTACTGGTTTTTATTGTAAAAATTGTATCTGTACCGCTTTTGCTGTTCAAGGGATACTTTTTTAAAACAAAAGAGGGGGACAGTATGAAAAGAAATGATTTGTTGTTAGCGGTATTGGTGATGGCAATTTGGGGATTCAATTTCTCAATGATCAAAATGGGTGTGACCAACGTGCATCCATTGTTGGCAACGGCTGCGCGTTTTTCGCTAGCGGTAATACCAGTGATATTTTTTGTCGCAAGACCGAATGTCGCGTGGCGCTATTTAGTGGGTTACGGCTTCGTGTTTGGTGTAGGTATTTGGGGGATGGCTTCATGGTCAATCACTGCAGGGCTCTCATCCGGGTTGTCGTCGGTATTGCTTTCTACCAACGTATTAATCGGTATGGCTGTTGGCGTATGGGTTTTCAAAGAGAGTGCGTCGGTTCGTAAGTTAATAGGTGCGATGTTAGCCATGTGTGCACTTGCAGTCTTAGTCTCTGCGGCCAAGGGGAATGTGACCGTCAATGGCGTTATCTTGATTATGATTGCAGCGTGCAGCTGGACGCTAATGGGAGTGATTGTTAAAGCATCCAAAACTAAGCAGGCGTTTGCGTTTAATGTGTGGGGGATACTGTTTGCACCAGTTCCGTTGGTATTGTTTGCCGTGATGTTACATGGGGATCAAATCATCTGGCAGGGGATTGAACAGTGGGATTGGAACACAACGATTGCGGTGTTGTTTCAGGCTTACCCGACCACATTGTTTGGTTACTGGGTGTGGAACAAGTTGTTAATCCAATATCCGTTAAGTACAACGGCACCGTTAACCTTACTAGTACCAATATTTGCTTTGATTAGCGGTTACTTTATGTACGACGAAGTATTGTCGCTCGCTCAAGTGGTTGCATCGGCGTTGTTTTTAGTCGGGATTGGTTTGATCGTGAAACCAGCAAAGGCAGCGATCACCAAAACACGAGGCGACAGAGAGGCGGAAGGAAAACTCGCTAAGCAATCATGAGGTCGTTTGCAGTAAAGAAGCACGATGTAAACTAATCATTGAAGCTACAGTGTTGATTAAGGAACTAAGGCCTCGCAATCGCGGGGCTTTTTCATGTGAAGGTTTCGAGGTGAAATATCGTTGCGGTTTAGCGTTCTCGTGGTTCCTTTGAATTATCTGATGCTTGCTCGTTAAGTCTTCTGGAGAAATAGGTATATTGTTGTTATGTTATACCATAACGGTAACGCAAGGGTGACTTGCACTTTCGATACTTGGAAATCAATTACATGGATAACATCAATCAAGTCTTACTGGTTGCCGGAACTCACGGTAACGAGCTTTCTGGAATCTACTTAAACAAACTGATCAAAGAGCGCATGTATGCCGCCAATCGTTCGACATTCTCTACGAATTCAGTTATCGCAAACCCTAAAGCGGTAGAGCAGAACGTAAGGTACCTAGACACGGATTTAAATCGTGAGTTTTCTCAGCTCAACAATGACGACACGCTAGGTTTAGCCGAGCATACCGTAGCTCGCCAGTTTGCAGAGCGATACGCAAGCAAAGAGCAGCAACTCATTATCGACCTACACAACACGACCAGCAATATGGGGGCGACATTAATCTTGCTTTCCAATGATGCTTTCTATCAAAAAATGGGCGCGTATGTGAAACAGCGAATGCCAGAAGCTAATATTCTGTTTGAAGATAGAAAGCCTTGGGATGAGCAGCCATACCTTTGTACCGCCGGGAAGTGCGGTGTGATGATTGAAGTGGGCGCTCAGGCACATGGTTCGCTTAAATTCGACACGCTTAAACTGATGAAGCAGATGCTGACCATGGTTCTTGATTACGTTGAGAAGCACAACCTCAACCAAGTACAAGCGTTAGAAGACTACGATGCTTTCTTCTATGTTGAAGAGGTGAATGTTCCGCTTGGCCCAGACGGTATGCGTGTTGCTACTGTGCACCCAGCGATCTGTGGTCGAGACTTCGAGGTAGTGAAGCAAGGGGAGCCGATACTGGCGACTTTCTTTGGATATGATATTTATTGGGAACGTGAACAAGACATATACCCGCACTTTATCAACGAGAGTGCCTACGCTAAAGCTAACATTGCGATGGCATTAGCAGAGAAACGATTGGTGTCGGTAAACTAACTTAGTGATGTTTACTCCAATGTCTAAAAAGCCCTATGAGTGTCTTAATTCATAGGGCTTTAGTTTTAATCATCGATTGAGCGAATTTAGTTAACAAGACAATCTAGAAGCTGGCTTTCCAGATCACTCTCTATGTCCTGACCAATTACTTCAATTCTGGTTTCACTGCACTCATCGAGTTCTGATTCGGTCAAACCATCCTCTGTTAAGTTGTAGCCAAAGATACCATTTGGAGTGATGAACACGGCCTTCATACGTTCAACTTTCAAGCCGACTAGAAAGTGTCGTAAACGCTGGTGGTCAAACAGTTTATCGGCTGCAAATCGCCAGCCAATACTCTCGAAGCCTTCACCTTGGTTGGTTGCTTTGAGCATGCCACTTTCTGGCATCGGTAGTTCAGACGCAAGTGGCTTATCTTGTTTGTGAGCATGGTGGTGATGGTGCCCATGAGCTTGGTGATGATAAAAACTACTGCTTCCATTAAACTCGTCGTATGGGATCTTACCGTGATGAGCAAATATGAGTTTGGTGTCTGGGTGGCAAACCTGTGCGACGTATTCAGCCAGTTTCTCTTCATCACCACTTTTGTAGAGATCGACTTTATTACCCACGATGGTATCGGCAATGGTGATTTGCTGATTGAAGCTATCGTGTTCAGAGTAGCGTGCGTCAGATAGCTTACGTGCGTCGACCAAAGTCACGTTCTTCTGTAGTGACAACACCTTACGGTAGTGTTCTGAAGAAAGAACCTCTAGCACTTCTTTAGGGTGACCAAGACCTGTAGGTTCTATCAACAAGCGATCAGGTTTTGCCTCAGACAGCAGTTGATTCAGTGCGATTTGCATCGGCAAACCAGCCGCGCAACACATACAGCCACCAGGCACTTCACGGATAAACACATGTTGTTTGTTGTCGTTTCCTTGGATCAAACTGCCATCAACGCCAATTTCTCCAAATTCGTTCACCAAAATAGCCCAGTTTTCATCTGCGGGTTTGTTCTTCATTAGGTTGAGAATCGCGGTAGTTTTACCAACGCCGAGAAAGCCAGTAATGATATTGGTTGGAATACCCAAGAGAGGCTTTTTATCAGAGCTCATTGGCAATTCTCCTATAACCTTGAACAAGGGTATGGTTTGCCGAAACAACGGACTCTGAAAACGCAGAATACTCAGGTGGTACCTTTGAGATATTGTTTAAATCAAACCCTGAACCGATGTTGGTCATCGGTGGTACATGGAAGTTCTCAGGTAAGTCGTGTCCGTCTACTACACAGTTATGGCGAATTACACAACCTTTGCCAATCACCGCATTAAAGACGACAGAGTTGAAGCCAATAAATACGTCGTCACATACATGACAAGGACCATGAATGATTGATCGGTGAGCAATGGACGAGCGTTCACCAATAGTGACGGCAGCGCCAGCTTTTGAATGAATAACCACACCATCTTGAATATTCGTGTCTCGCTTAATCACGATGGCTTCCATATCGCCGTGTTCATTAACCTCATCGGCACGTATCACGGCATAAGGACCAATGAACACGTTGTCTTCAATGATCACCTTGCCACAAATAATGGCTGTTGGATCAATGAAGGCGGTTTCCGATACGTTTGGCATATGGCCGTTAGGGTTTCTTCTTAACATATTGATTTCTTTTGATTGATGGTAATAACTGCTGAACTAGCGCTCGAATGACAGCCTCATTGCTGGAGTGACCATGTCACCCGGTATGTCTTTTGATGTATCAGCGGTAGGCGTATTTTGGTTATCAGGGGATTCTGGATTGCTATACACCTTGGCACCATTGACCCAGGTGTGCTTGATCTGAGCAGAGAATTCGTGCCCTGCGAAAGGTGACCACCCACATTGATATAAGCTGTTGTCATTACTAACTAAGGTTGTTGTTAGTGGATCGACTAACACTAAATCGGCGAAGTAGCCTTCACGAATATAACCGCGCTCTTGTATCGCATAACGAATGGATGGGTTATGTGCTGTTTTCTCTACGACTTGCTCTACGGTCATGATTCCGGCATGTACGTGGTCAAACAGAGTCAAGAGGGCATGTTGTACAAGGGGTAAACCGGCAGGCGCTTGCTCATAAGGAACTTGTTTTTCTTCCCATGTGTGAGGAGCATGGTCTGTGGCGATGATGTCTATTTGATTGGTGCTAAGGGCGGCAAGTAATGCATCTCTATCACTTGGAAATTTGATGGCTGGGTTGCATTTGATTTGGTTCTCTAATCTTGGGTAATCCTCATTACTGAACCAAAGGTGATGAACACACGCTTCAGCGGTTATGCGCTTGCCTTCGATTGGCCCTTTATCAAATAGTGCCAACTCTTTCTCTGTAGTGATATGCAATACATGAAGCTGGCTATTGTGCTTTTTAGCGAGCTCAACAGCATAAGAAGAAGAGGCGTAGCAGGCTCTGTCATCTCTTAGGATAGGGTGGTCTTCAATCGTGAAAACTGCTTTCTCTTTTCTTAATTGCTCTTGGTTTTTAGCGATAACAGGCCCGCTTTCACAATGGGTGACAATCAGGACGGGAGAATCACGGAATATGGCATCGAGTGCTTGAGGCTCTTCAACCAACAGGTTACCCGTTGAAGCACCCATAAATACCTTTACGCCACAGTGTTTGGTCGGGTCGAGCTGCTTGATTTGCTCTAGGTTATCTTCAGTTGCACCTAGGTAAAAAGAGTAGTTAGCCAGTGAACTCTGTGCTGCGATATCAAATTTTTTCTCTAAGGCTTCAATGGTCGTAGTAGCAGGGTTTACGTTTGGCATTTCCATGTAGCTTGTAATACCACCAGCGACAGCGGCACGAGACTCTGTAGCGATTGAGCCTTTGTGGGTTAACCCGGGCTCGCGAAAATGGACTTGATCGTCAATCATCCCCGGGATGAGGTAGCAACCTTTTGCTTCAATGACTTCACAATTTGAATTGGGCTGTATATTGCTTGCAACCTTTTCAATTCGTTGGTCGACAATTAATACATCTGTCTCGGTAACGGTACCTTCATTGACCACGTAGGCATTCTTAATGAGCGTTGCAGGCATAGCGTTTCAATCTCTCCTTGTTGATTAGGCTAATACGGTTGGAATCTAGTTATTCGATGTAGGTATTCTTAGCAGAGCGTATTTACTTCGGGCTTAGCACACTCATCACAAACACAGCTGATCTCTATCTGAGGGCTTGTGACGGTGAATCCTTGTTGTTTCGCGTGAGATTTAAGATCGCGAATAATAGAAGGGTTGATGGTTTGTTCACTTATCTTGTCGCACTTAGAACAAATCAAAAACTGTGGGATGCCATGTTCGTGCTCACAAAGGATGTGATCACAAAGTATGTATTTATTTGATACCTTGATCTTGTGTGCTAGGTGATGTTGTTCTAAAAAATCCAAGACTCGGTAGACCGACATCGCTTGAACATGTTGATCAAAATGCTCTTTGCAATAGTCAACTAACTCGTAGGCAGACAGCGCTTTATCGGCATGGGCTAACGCGCGCAGTATCAGCAGCCTTTTGGCGGTAAACTGTTTTCCATTGTCTCTACATCCTTGCTTGACGTGCTTAATGATCGCTTCAATATCTTTCATTTTAAGTACTAAAATCCATCCTGTTTGATATGTTATAACATATCAATCGCAAGCTGTGAAATGTACTTTGTTAAGTGGCACCATTGAATTATAGGGTTGAACGCCCTCGGACTAGGGGGGAATTGCAATAAGAGTCAGCACGCAATCAGAGATTACATTGACCAACTCGAATTAAATGCTGAAATGATACAAATCTCATATTTAATACTGCTTATTAAGTAATCTTTGTTGACCTTGATATCAAATCAAGTAGCTGATTTTATTGGGTATAGGAGAAAAGTCTCAGAAATTAATATTTAGATAACTAAAGTTTTAAATTCTAATTTATCAATAGTAGTTGGAATATAGTTCTATTTGGAAACTGTTAAGCAGATGTTTTTTAGCCATATATATGAAATTAAGAGCGTGTTATGTTTCTGATTTGAAAGAATAATCTTACAGTTCAAATAAAAAAGTTGGCGAAAATCAGAAGCTTGGCATACACTTTCCTTGTAAATGACCTTATCTCATTGATTGAATAGGGTAAATGCTTTGGCGCTACTGGCGATAGTAGCAATGATTAACATAGCTTTGAGGAAAGTTTTATGGCACTCACGAAGGCCGATTTGGCTGAGAACCTGTTTGAGACACTCGGATACAGCAAGCGGGATGCCAAGGAAACGGTTGAAGTGTTTTTCGAAGAAGTTCGTAAAGCGCTTGAAAATGGCGAACAGGTAAAACTGTCTGGTTTTGGTAATTTTGATCTTCGCGAGAAAAACGAGCGACCTGGTCGTAACCCGAAAACTGGTGAAGACATTCCAATTTCTGCTCGACGTGTTGTTACTTTTAGACCGGGACAAAAACTAAAGGCCCGTGTCGAAAATATTAAAATCGAGAAGTAGCCAAGCAATTGACCACGCCTAGCGTGGTCTTTTTGTTTTTGTCACCGTATTTATTCTTGCCTTCCGTTTTCATTCTTTTATCTTCTCGTATCTCGTATCTCGTATCTCGTATCTCGTATCTCGTATCTCGTACAATTTCTAATCAGCGTTCAGTTCTCCTTAACGGTAGTTAATTCTAATTGAATTTAAATACACCGCTCTATTTGCTGTAATGCGTCCACTTTATGACCGATCAAACTGATTTTTTGATCCAGATCTTAGGAGGGTGTGTGCGAAAAGCCGCTTTAGCTTGGGTATTGCTTTTATTTCCCGCGATAGGCCAAGCAGCCGATTACCAACAAATTGCCAATATGTGCGTCGCTTGCCATGGCAGTACTCAAGACACTTCTTTTCCTTCTATTCCGAACCTGAAATGGCAGAACAAGCCTTACGTGGTTGAACAGCTCACGGCTTTTAAGAGTGGAGAACGTTCCGATAAAACCATGTCTAAAGTCGCCCAGCTTTTGTCTGAGCAAGATATTGAGCAGCTTGCCACTTACTTTTACACACTGAATCACAAAGGATCGCAACAATGAGTTTAGATAGAAGACAGTTCCTGAAAGCTGCGTTAACTGCAACCGCGGCGTCTGCGTTGCCGGTCTCTTGGGTGTTTGCTGCTAATCGCCCGGAAGGTTTAGAGGCCCTGGATATCAATGCGTTAACGTGGGCAAAAGCAGAAGATTTGCCGGATTACTATACCGTTTTAAATACTAACCCTTTGAATGCTTATCCGCCAGAAAGCATGCTCGCACCCGCTGTTACGCCCGCTGATGTTCCATTTGTTCGATGGAATGGTTTAATGCCGGATTTCAATAAAATGGATCCGGATACTTGGACGTTTGAAGTGAAAGGGGAGTCTGTAAAACAGAGTAAAACTTACACAATAGCGGAACTCAAATCTAAGTTTAAACACCATACTCAAAGCCTAGTATTGGAGTGTGGCGGCAACAGCCGTAATAACTTCTACCCAAGCACTAAAGGCAATCAGTGGAACAATGCAGGCGTGTACTGCGCGCAGTGGACAGGTGTGTTGCTCAGTGATGTGCTAAAAGACTGTGGTATCAAAGATGACGCGGTTTATGTGGGCAACCATGGCTTTGATAAGCACCTAAGTGGTAAAGGTGAAGCGATCTCTCGCGGCGTACCGATTGAAGCCGCAATGACTGACAATGCCTTGATTGCATGGGAAATGAATGGCGAACCTATTCCATATCTTCACGGTTTTCCGTTGAGAACGGTATTTGGAGGTCGCCCAGCTTCTGTCTCTCAAAAGTGCACCACGGGCATCAGTATCCGAAATAAAGTTCATGATGGCCATAAAATGGCAGCACCCGCTTATCAAGTGCCTAAGCACCCAATCGCGCCTGGTGAAAAAGTAGAAAACAAGGATTTTAGAATCATTGAAGAGATGATTGTGAAGTCGCTAATTACCTCGCCAAAGAGTGGCACTGAGTTTGCGCTTGGTAAAAAGGTCAAAGTGAGCGGGCACGCGTGGGCTGGGCTGAGAACCGTCGAGAAGCTCCAAATCAGTTATGACTACGGTACCACTTGGCACGATGCCAAGCTGAATAAACCGGTAAACAAGGGCGCGTGGCAGCAATGGGAAGCCGATCTAGAACTTCCTATGACAGGTTATTATGAGATCTGGGCGAAGGCGACCGATAGCGAAGGCGATAGCCAGCCAGTGGTTCAACCGCAATGGAATCCAAAAGGGTATCTGTTTAATGGTTGTCATAGAGTCGCGGTAAGAGTTTCGTGAGGAAAGTCATGTGTGATAATTCTAGTCAGAGCAACAAGCTCTCTTATCGTAAAGGAATTATGAGAGCGGCACTGGTCTGTAGCTTGTTAACCTCAATGCTTGTTCATGCCGATGAAGTGCCGGATAACCCGAAGGCTTTCTATGGGGTAGATAAGAGTTCAGGTTTAATCATGGCTCCGGGATGGGAGTTAGTGAAAGGCCAATGTAATGCGTGCCACACGAGTCTTATTGTGGCGCAGAACAGTGGTACTCGAGAGCAATGGCGTGAAACGATTCAATGGATGGTAGACACTCAGGGACTATGGGACTTGTCTGATACATGGGACCCGGTACTGGATTATCTGAGTACCTATTACCAAGACAAAGGGATCGACATGAACAAGTATCGACGAAAACCTATTGATAGCGCTCTGATGCCGCCTATGCCGGGAGAGCAATAATGAATCTAACTAAGTTCACGCTGCTATTGGTAACGTCGACTGTTGCTATGATCTCACTCTCTGCATGCACTGACGAAAACGATGAAACGGTGGGAAAGGTTTCGCAAAAACTGACAATACAAAGTGACACAACAGAACCGTACATACCAAGCTTGATGGCAGGTGAAAAGCTCGTTAATAACTTTTGTAGCCAGTGCCACGGCGATAAAATCATCCCTTTCGTACAGTCTTATCCGAATATTAAGGGGCAGAAATCCAGCTACATCCTTAAACAATTGCGTGACTTTAAAAGTGATGCACGTCAGGACTTATACATGCAGTCAGTCGTGAAGTCTCTATCTGATAAGGATTTACAGGATGTCGCTGCTTTTTATAGCACCTTAAAGCCATTGGACTTGTATGAACGCTCCCAGGAGTATTACCACCAATAGCATTCGCTTGTGATTCACAAGAGAAACACTGAAATTAAAAAAGGGCTGCGAGAGCAGCCCTTGTTCGTTTTTGTTTTGTAGTAGCGGTAAGGTTGGTGTTATGCCGCTTTAATATGAGTCGTAATGTATGGTTGCCATGCTTGTTGGTATAGCTCTAAAGATTGGCGTCTTAGGCTATTGATTTGCGCCGCTTCAATGTCGTTGATTGGGCGCTTTTCGGCAATGGCATGGCGCTCAATACCTTGGATGATCTCGTATAGCTCATGTTCAGGGCCACTTTTCACATCCGCTATCGCTTTTAGGTGAAGTTGAACCTCAGCAATCATGTTGGTTTTTGGTAAGCGAACCAACAGGTTAAGGTCACGGTAGCCAGAATCTGCTGGTGACTTAAACTTGTTTTTCACTTTTACTACGTCCGCTTCACGGCTCAGTGCTTCGTACACTTCAACTAGGCTTTCTACATCATTAGCGATGATTGTTGCGCGAGCTAGATCGGTAATTCTTGTGTTATCACCATCCAGTTCCAATTCAATTTTCTCTTGAGCGCGAGCTTGAGATTTAACGCCAGCGAATAGGGCGTCTGAATTAGTGAGAAGAGCCGTACTTTTACAGATTGTCTCTAGCTCTGCTTGCGCTTGGTGAGCTTTGCTGTAAAGGATGTCGAAGTCGGTATAAGGCTGAGTTGGACGCGAGTCGAATGCCTTGATGCCATATAGGCCGCTTAGGCTGTGGCGGAATACGTTTGATGAAACTTGGTTTTGCGAAGACGCTGTGCGCGATTGATCAGTTGAACTCGTTGAAACAGGTGTTGCTGCGAATGCAGGCGCTCGGCTCAATACTAGAAGCATTAGGGCCGTCGTACGGAGAAATACACTCATTCAAACTCCAAAATACAAGGTTACAAAAACGGGTAGTTAAAAGGGGTAACCAGTAACGCATAAGAGTAAAAAAGCTTAACTAAACTCACTACATATTAAATGGGGCTAGTTAAGACAGAAACCAACTCTAACGTTTAATATTGCTTTAAAATGTGAACATATAGACAAATAATCCAAGCGTTTGTTCCGCAATTTTAAGAACTTTGAACCTAACCAGTTTCTGGTCTTATTCGAAACCAATTTGGCACTTTAAGCCAAGCTAAGGTTGCTCTTACTTCTCTATACTGTACCCTTGCATTATGACTGTTTAACATGAACGAAAGATGAATAATCCTGAATTTTGGCACAATAAATGGGCAGCCAACCAAATTGGTTTCCACCTTGAAGATGTAAACCCGCTTTTAGTTGAGTTTTGGAAAGCAACTGACCCTAGCTATGAGAAGAGTGTATTTGTTCCTTTGTGTGGCAAGAGTGAAGACCTGATTTGGCTAGCGTCTAAACATGAAGACGTTCAAGGTGTGGAATTGAGCCAGATTGCGGTTCGAGCTTTTTTCTCTGAGCATTTCTACACGCCAACCGTAACTCAAATTAACGGCCAACATGAACTTTATCAGTTTGATGAGTTGAGTGTTTACACTGGGGATTACTTCACTGCGCCAATTCAGCCGGTCGATATTATTTATGATCGTGCTTCTTTAGTTGCTTTACCTGCTGAGATGAGAGTGCAATATGTAGAACGCTTGAAGCAGTTATTGAAGCCTGGCGGCAAGATCCTGCTTGTAACGCTAGACTACGATCAAGATGAAATGACAGGCCCTCCGTTTAGCGTACCTAAACTAGAAATCGATCAGTTGTTTGCGGGTTACAAGATTACGTTATTGAATCAAGACATTGCAGACCACGAGCACCCTAAGATTGCTAAGAAAGGTTTGTCTCGATTCAGTGAGGAAGTGTACTTGATTGAGTCGGAAGTCTAAGCTCAGTTTGCTTTCGAAAAGATAACACCAATGAAAAGACGGGCGCATGGCCCGTCTTTTTGATCGTTAAGACTTTATGTGTGAAAGCCTAATTAGTAAATCACTTTAACTTTAGATGCGCTGGTGATTGCATCTTCAATAGCGGTTTCTGTGCTCTTACGGCGTGTTAGTGCAACACCAAGGCGACGACGACCATCGATGTCTGGCTTACCAAACAGGCGAACTTGTGTTTGTGGTGCATCTAGCGCTTCCGCAAGGCCTTCAAAACGGATGTTCGTTGATGTGCCTTGTCCAAGGATTACTGCAGACGCACATGGGCCATACTGAGTAATTGATTTAATTGGCATACCTGTAAATGCACGTACGTGCAGCGCGAATTCTGATGAGTCTTGAGACATCAAAGTCACTAAGCCAGTATCGTGTGGGCGAGGGGATACTTCGTTGAAGATCACATGGTCACCTTTAACGAACAACTCTACGCCAAAGATACCATGACCACCTAGTGCGTTAACCACTTGTTCAGCCGTGTATTGCGCGGCTTTAAGTGCGTTGTCTGACATCACTTGTGGCTGCCATGATTCGCGGTAATCACCATCTTCTTGGCGGTGGCCGATAGGAGCACAGAAGTGAACACCATCGACGGCGCGAACGGTTAGAAGAGTGATCTCATAATCAAAGTCGATGAAACCTTCAACGATTACACGCCCCGCACCAGTACGACCGCCTTCTTGTGCGTAGTCCCAAGACTTCTGGATATCTTCTTCGGTTTTGATAACGCTTTGGCCTTTGCCTGAAGAACTCATTACTGGTTTCACAACGCAAGGCATACCGACAAATTCAACCGCGGCAGCGAAATCTTCAAAGGTGTCTGCAAAGCGGTAAGGGGATGTGCTTAGCTTTAGTTCTTCTGCTGCTAGGCGGCGAATACCTTCACGGTTCATCGTTAGCTTAGTGGCGTTAGCTGTTGGAACGACATTCAAGCCTTGAGCTTCAAGCTCGACCAACTTGCTGGTGGCGATAGCCTCAATTTCAGGTACCACGTAATCTGGTTTTTCTAGTTCAATGATGGCTTGAAGTGCATCGCCATCTAACATGTCTAATACATGGCTGCGATGCGCAACTTGCATAGCCGGCGCATCTGCATAACGGTCACAAGCAATAACTTCTAAACCTAAACGTTGGCACTCGATAGCCACTTCTTTGCCAAGTTCACCTGAACCTAATAGAAGTACACGAGTAGCATTTTCACGAGTAGCAGTACCAAACATAGAAATTCCTTCCGATCTTTTGAACGATTGATTGAAAACGGGGTGATCATACTTATTTAAACGACAAAAGCAAACGTTTGCGTAAGTTGTGGTGTTAATTACAAGCATAAAAAAAGCAGCCCTATAAAAATGGGCTGCTTATTTAAAAGGTTGTTAATTAGATGTACTTAGATTGCTAAGTAAGTCACTGGAATGTCAGGATTAATCGCTTCTAATGTAGATTGCGTATCCGCTAGGTGACTGATACTACCCTCGGCGATTTCAACCAATGCAGCGCTTTCAATTTGTTCAAAATCGAAGCCCGCAAGTTTTAGTTGAATCAGCGCAACTTGTAGCGGTGGAAGGCTAGGGTTGAATGCTGCGTTTTCAGCGTAAGCACCAGTAAAGATCTCACCAGTTGTTAGCTGTAGTGACACACCACTTAAATTTTTGGTGTATGGCGCATGGCTGCGGTTAAGGGCTGCTAATGCTTCAACTACGATAGGAGTGGTCTCTTCCGTCGTGTACTTATGATCAAGTTCAGACATCAAGCCTGTTGTTACACCAAGATCAGAAGGTCCAAATGAATCAGGCAGGTACTCTTGTAGTGACATTTCATCACGCTGTGGAAGCTGAACTTTAAGCTCTTTCGCTGTAGTCAACTCATTCATAAATTGACGACAGTGACCACAAGGGCTGAAGTTAATTGTGATGTCCGAGATGCCTCGCTCGCCTTTCATCCAAGCGTGGCTGATTGCAGATTGCTCTGCGTGTACGGTTTGGCCAAGTTGCGCACCCGCGATTTCAAGGTTTGCACCAAAGTACAAAGTACCAGACAAACCACGCACGATCGCGCCAACGTAAAAGTCAGATAGCGGAGCGTATGAATACGCTGCAGCAAAAGGAAGTAGTGCGATGCGTAGTTCGTCATCCGCTAAGCCGCTTGCTTGACGCAGGCTAGAGAACTGTTCTGGAGACAATGTCGCGTCAAAGTTGTCTGCTAATACGATGTCACTTAAAAGCGCTTTCATTGATGATGGAGCACTTTCCAGCGCCAGGGTAATACGACTGTTCATGTTGAATCCTTAATTGACCTTAGGCTTTAAGTTTATGCAATGCTCAGGAATTTTCTGTGATGGTGATCACTATTGTATTGTTGTTGTTACATTGGTTTGCATAATTAGAGTGAGGTCACACTTGAAATCGATTGCAAGGACCATTTTTACAGCTGATATCGCACTTATTGTTCAAAATCGCCTGTTATTAGCTGAATAAATGGCAATAAAAAGCCCAAGCAAACACTGATATTGACAGGGTTAGGCTTGGGCTAAATCGGGCTTTGAGCGTCTAGGCTAGGAATAGAACCAGACCACCATGCCAAACACGCTAGGTGCGATGATTGAGGTGATAACGCCACAAAGTACTAAGGCCAGTGAACTGAAAGCCGCATCTTCTTGGTTCTTTTCAGCACAAGTCGCCGTACCTAACGCGTGAGAAACCGTGCCCATGGTTAAACCCCTGGCAATAGGGCTCTTAATGCCAATTAGATTGTAGATAGGGTAAGCAAAAATTGCCCCGAATAAACCAACGATAAGAACCAGTATTGCAGCAATAGCCGCTTCACCACCAAGATGGCTTGATACTTCCATTGCAATGGGGGTGGTGACTGATTTGCCCAATAGACTCGCAATCAAACTTAGGTCAGCTTTGAAAGCGACGGCAATCATTGCCGCTGTGGTCATCGACATCACACTACCCAGTGTGCATGCAAAGGTTATGATTCGCCAGTTAGCTCGAATTTGAGGTAGCTGCTCATATAAAGGATAAGCTAGGGCGACAACCGCTGGCTGAAGCATGTACGTAATCCAAGTATTGTCTGCGTAGTAGGTCTCGAACGGGACTTTAAAGAACGTCAGAATTGGAATGATGATGCCAATGCTTATTAAAAGCGGGTTGCATAGCGGGGAATTCACTTTCTGACTTACCCAACGAGCAAACAGAAACACCACAATAGTTAATAGAATCCACATGATTATTTACCTCTCGCCAGCAAGCGGTCTAAGAACCATGACAAAGATACCAATACGATGAGTGTGCCGCCCACCGCGCTTGCCATAATCGGCAGTGCGTTAGCGATAAGCATGTCAAAATGTTCCATGAGCCCGACACTGATCGGGACAAACAGCAAAATCATCAAACGAATAATTAGGCTGGCACCAGGTTGTACCCAGTGCGCAGGCACAATACCTATCACCATGGCAGTAAACAAAATCAACATGCCAAAAATACTGCCAGGGATTGAGGTGTCTAAGTATTGCTGTAACGCGTTGCCTGCAGTGAGAGCACCTATGATTAAGGTGAAGGAGATTAAGCAGTAAACGAGTTTGATCAATCTTTCTTTCAAGGTTTTACATCTCTCGATAATGGGTTAACTAGCTAGCTTTTCTACGTATTGATACACCGCTTTCAAGATAGCCATTTTCTTTTCGTCGCTTTCATGTTCATGTGCGAGGTTTTCTAGGTTGAGCATGTATTCTTCTAAGCGGCTTTCGTAAAACTCACGACAATGGTTTGCCCACTTAAGTTGTTCAGATTCGTCTAGCGTCCATGGGAAGTGGCGAGCGCGGTAACGGAACAGCAAAGGCTTAATACGTTCGTCACTGAAGGTGATATCCAACGCTGCTAAGTTATTTGGATCAGTCTCGCGGATGATGTTCATCGCGGTCTTATCTGCTGGAGAGAAGAAGCCATCGTAAAGTTGGGTATCTACATCGTCGCTCTTTTCGTATTCACGTTCCTGTGAATATAAGCCAATCAGTTTTTCGCGAATTTCTGGGTGTTCGCGTAGGATCGCTAGGTTCTTCAAACACTGCTGACGATCAATACCAATGGTTTCAGCATTTTCAGCGGTTAACGTTTTTGCTGGCGCTAAAATAGGGCACTTGTTGAGTTGAACGAGCTTAATAGGTACTGGCAGTTCATCTTCATTCAGGTCGCTGCGTTTGGTGTAAAGCCTTTCTCTAAGCTCATCAGTATCAAGTTCGAGTAGCGGGCTTGGGTCTTTTGCCAAGTCCACCACGATAACCGCGTTTTGATTGGTAGGGTGCCACGCCATAGGAACGATCCAGCTTGTGTAATTGCAGTCACGACCAAACATGCCTGACACATGCATCAAAGGTGTCATGTTTACGATGTCGACTAATTCGTTCAACTTACGTTTGTGACGCATGTTGTAGAGATAATCAAGCATCTTAGGTTGTGCGGCTTTCAGCTTTTTCGCGAGTTCAATTGTCGCAATAACATCGGCCATCGCATCATGCGCGTTTTCGTGTTCAATGCCATTTGCCACAGATAGGTGTTCCAGTTTGAAGCTCGGGAAACCTTCTTCATTCTCTGGCCAAACAATGCCTTCTGGGCGCAGGGCGTGTACGGCACGCATCACGTCTAATAGATCCCAACGAGAGTTACCGTTTTGCCAGCTCCAAGCATATGGGTCAATGAAGTTACGGTAACAGGTGTATCGCGTTACTTCGTCATCGAATCGAATACTGTTGTAACCAAGGCTTGTGGTGTTCGGTTTTGCAAGCTCAGCATGTATCTTGGCGATAAACTCAGGTTCCGGTAGGCCTTGAGACATGGCTTTTTGTGGAGTGATGCGAGTGATCAGTGCAGCTTCAGGTGCAGGTAGATAATCAGCAGGAGGTTGGCAGTAGATGACCAATGGCTCACCAATAATATTGAAATCTTGGTCGGTACGAACGCCGGCAAACTGACTTGGACGATCTTTTGCTGGGCTCACGCCCCATGTTTCGTAATCGAAAAAGAAGTAGGTTGGCTGATTATCTGAACTCATTGAATTTCCTGAACAGTCTACGGGCAATCGTGTACTGTGGCTGAAGGTTAGTTTTGTTCAGTATCTGATAGTATGCGGTACGCGTGCAACCCAGATCACAAATAAATTGCAGGAAAGTGCTGCATTCCTATTCAATCAGACTGCGATCGAGGACTTGGTATCTTAGATTGCTTATTTATTGGCAAGATCAACCAACAAAGTGGTGTGACAAAGCGCTCGGAGGGGACACCATTTTTTTTGGGGGGGGGAATCAGCTTTGGATAGCCAAAACATTCTGAGTCTATGAAGAGTGTGTTACTGCTTGTATCTGCCTTACATCAAGCTTTCAACGTCACGCGCTTTGCTGCACTAAACGATCCTGAGAGATGAAACTGAATAGGTCATTAGAGTAAATCGTAGAACCAGTCATAGATATGAAATTATTATCCTAAATGATGTTATTTTATAGTTTTAATGACCACAATAAATAATCATGTTAGATAATTTGACATGTCTTAAATTTAATACATCATAAATTGTAACGGTAAATAATTAACCTTTGATTTCTCAATATTTCAAATTTATTACAATGAGAGGATTAATCTAACTTGTTTCAATTTTGAGAATTTATTGCAACATGATGATCTATATATTTCGTTTTTTGGTGTGACTTCAAGTTTATCTAGGTCGGTATTTCTGGATATATTCCAATAATTAGGTTTTTACTTGATTAAATAAATGGTTAACTAACTAATTAGTATGTAAAACGAGTTTTATATATTATTGGATGGAATGCTCTAATA